>JALOPK010000476.1 GCA_025453925.1 Candidatus Eiseniibacteriota bacterium
GTTGTGGTGTCGCGTGACGATTTCTCGGGAGAAGCTGTCGAACACTGATTCGGCATCCGCCATGCGGAACGCGCGAAGGCTGAGGCGGGCGGTGCGCAGGGCCGGGAATCTCGTCATGACTCACTGTCTCCCCTATGTGACGGAAACGGAAAGGGAGGGGCATGAATCCGACTCTGCCCGCGGGGCGTGCGGAACTGCATGGGCAGGACTGCGGCGAGAGGACCCGCCTATGCGGCGAGCCCCTGACGGATGAAGGTGACCGCCCATGATACCGTGATCAGCCCGAGAATCGTGGATATCACCTGGATCGGGGTCTTCCCCACCACGCGATTCACCAACGTCGCCTGGGCGAGCAGCAGTCCCGTGAACACCAGGACAATCCCCACCGAGAGCGCGGTGACCGGCCTCCCATAGTCGTGCACGGTGATGATGATCGCCGTGATCGCCGCCGGCCCCGTGAGCAATGGCGAGCCGATGATCGCCGCGATCGCCCGCCCCGACTTGCCGTTCCCCTCTCCTCCCTCCGTGATGGGCTGCCCCAGAGTCATCTTGATCCCCAACAACCCCAGGATCACGCCGCCGGCGATCTTGAGATCGTTCAGATTCGTGTTGAACAAGACCAGGAGACGCTCGCCAAACAGGAGGACCGCATAGGAAACAAAAGCGGCTACGACGATCCCGAGGATCGCGGTTCGCCTCCGTTCCCTCTTGGTCAGGTGCACGGTGAGGGCGGAGAAGACAGCGAAGCTCATGAGGGGATCGAAAATCACGAAGAACAGCACGATCAGTTGGGCCAGGTGGTCGAACAAGGTCGTCTCCTCCAGAGAGGGGCATGGCGGTGGGAAGTGACTCGCCCGGGGAACGGTACCGAGATCCCGGTCTCCGGAAACCGCCAAGCCGAGAGCCGGTCACCCGCGACCGTGAGGCAGGCTGCTTCAGGCGGCCGGACGGCTAGCGTATGGTGAATGCAGCCGTGGTGAGCACCGTCCCCTCGGCCGTCACCACGTCCACGTGCCAGGCGCCCTGGCCATTTGATGGAATGCCCTTGTTGCTCCACGTCCGCCACGCAGGGGCGCGCACGGCGAGCGGTTGCGCATGCACCTTCTGCTCACCCCGGTACCAGACATGGCTGATGGTCGTCTCGTTCTGGATCCCGATCAGTTTCGTGAAACAATAGAGCCTGCCCACATCGGCATCGAAGGTGTCTCCGGCGCCGTGGGGGGTGCGGTCGACGACTCCCGTGCAGACGACGGCCTGTTCCACCCTCGGCCCGGATGCCTGCTCTGCCGGCGGAGTCACCTCGGCAGAGACGGAGACCGCGCACACGAGCACACTCGCGAACCACGCTTCGCGCATGACACACCTCCCTGTGGCCTCATCGGAGCGGAAAACGAGCGAACCCCCTTAGGGGACCCTGACGCCGCAGGTCACCCGTGGAGCTGTACCCCGCGGGTGACCTGCGCGTTTCAGACTCTCGTGTCTCGACTACCGGACGCGGACCTTCGGTGCGGGCTTGGGAGCCTCCACCGTGATCGGCAGCTGGACGCTGGGCACGCCCTTGGCAACGGCCGACAGCATCGTGCTTCCCGGAGCCATCCCGGTCACCATTCCCTCGGCGGTCACCTCGGCGATGGCCTTATCCATGCTCTCCCACATGACCGGGCCCTCCACGGGCTTCCCGGTTTCATCGAGAATCTGAGCGGCCAAAGGCCTGCCTTCGCCCACCATGAGCGCAACTGCGGTGTCGGCCAGGGCAAGCGATGTATAGAGCGACACGGTGACCGGAACGTCCACCTTGGCGATTCCGGCGGCGGCGGCGATCGTCGCCATGCCGCTCTTCATCGGAGTCAGCCTGCCGGTCTGATCGACCTTCACCGTGAGGGTGTCGGTGCTCGACCATGCGATTGCCGGAGCGGGAAGAACCTCTCCTTTGGCATTATAGGCCGTCACGGTGAACGGGGATACCGAATCCTTGGCGTACAGAGCGAGCGATGTCGGCTCGATCTTCATGGTCTCGACGCGGTTCGCGCCGCATCCGACCATGCCAACGAGGACCAGCGCGGCACAAAGTGCCAGTACGTTTCGAGTGCACAGCATGATTCCGTCTCCTTCTTTTGGGTGGTGCTGTGACATATCGCTCCCCATGACGCGTTGCCATCCTGGGGGGCAGACAAGAACGGGACAATGGCCGGTCTTGAGTGGCCGGCGCACCTATGCCTTCGTGGGCTTCCTGCTGGGCTTTCGCGGGTTGCGAATGCACCCCGGTTCCGCGTCTTCAGGCGTCGTCTGCTTGGGTGTGCGGGTCTCCGATTCCTTCGGGGCCGGAGGGCCTTCCTTCTCCATTGCGCAACCTCTGGAAGTATGGACCGTGTGTGTCGCGGGCAATCGCGGTGCGACGATTTGCGAATGTACTCAGAGCACGCCGCTTGCCGTACCCACTGCAACTTCAGTGCCGTCACAAGCGAGTTCACCGCGTCTCGAGCTGAAACCGTTCCTGCGCCGGCGTCGGGTTCCCCGATGCCTCCCGGCGTTTCCTCCATCAGGAACTTCAGATCGGAGCCTTGACATCC
>JALOPK010000121.1 GCA_025453925.1 Candidatus Eiseniibacteriota bacterium
GCCGACCACCCGGCATTGGCTGAAGACCGGTTGACGGTGCATTGGTTTCCAGACCGGGCGCGCCTCGATGTTTTCCCGCTCCATGGCGAGCCGTATGTCCTCTCGCGTGGCGCCGAATGCCTCCGGATCCACCGTTATGACGGTCAACCATCGTGTGCATTGTCCCCCGGGCGATTCCGGCATGAACCCGATGCCCGGGAGATCCGACAGGGCCTGCCGGTACCGCTCGAAGGTTTCTCTGCGGATGGCAACGCGCTCAGCCAGCGTCGCAAGCTGCCCGCGGCCGATGGCGGCGAGCACATTCGACATCCGATAGTTGAAGCCGATCTCCGAGTGCTGGTAGTGTGGAGCGGGATCCCGGGCCTGGGTCGCCAGGAATCGTGCCCGCCTGATGAGATCCTCATCATGAGAGACGAGCATGCCTCCGCCGCCGGTGGTGATGATCTTGTTCCCGTTGAACGAGAAGGCGCCCATCAGCCCGAACCCACCGACTGGTCGTCCGTCGTAGGTGGCCCCCAGCGCCTCTGCGGCGTCCTCGATCACCGGCACTTCGTGTGCTTCGCAGGCTGCAATGATGGGGGCATAGTCCGCGCTCTGGCCGTAGAGATCGACGGGAATCACGGCCTTCGGACGCCGTCCCCGCCGGGCGCAATCCTCCAACTCCGACGCAACCAGCCCTGGATCCAGATTCCAGGAGGCCAAATCGGAGTCGATGAACACGGGCCGGGCGCCACAGTAGGTGATGGCATTGGCCGAAGCGGAGAAGGTCAGCGTCGAACACAGCACTTCATCGCCGGAGCCGACCCCCGCGATGATCAACGCCAGGTGCAGGGCTGCCGTTCCTGATGACAGCGCGGCCGCATGGGGAACGCACACCGCCTGGCTGAACTCCCGCTCGAACGCATCGACGTGCGGCCCGAGCGGAGCAATCCAGTTTGAGTCGAATGCCTCGGCCACCAGTTCGCGTTCGCGCCCGAACACGTGCGGCGGCGAGAGATAGAGCCGGCTGGGCTTGTTCACGAGATTCTCCGCACTAGCCATCGCCGTGCCGTCAAGGTTTTCTCAAGACGGTCAGCAGTATGTATCTGAGATCGGCTCTGAGACTGTATCGTTCGACATATTCTCTGTTGAGCCGCACCTTTTCCGGAAACACCACGTCGCGGTTGTACCGTACCGGATCCGGTTGCCGGGCGAGTAGTGACTCCTCATCGCGGAATCTGAGCGTCGCGGGGCCAGTGATGCCCGGTCGAACAGAGAGGATCACCCTGTCGGCCCCCTGCAGGGCGTCGGCGAAACCCTGAACATCAGGTCGCGGTCCCACGAATGACATGTCTCCCTTTGCCACGTTCCACAGTTGCGGGATCTCATCCAGCTTGTGGCGACGGAGCCACCGGCCGAGGGGAGTCACGCGCTGGTCGTCCGCCGTGGTCACCGAACCGAGCTGCTCGGCTCCGACGCGCATGGTGCGAAACTTGACGCATCTGAACAGGCGTCCGTGGCGGCCGACCCTATTGTGTGTGAACAGCACCGGGCCACGCGACGAGGCCGCCACGGCCAGTCCCACCAGAAGCGCCGGCAATCCGAGAACTAGCATCCCAAGCAGCGCTCCTGCAAGATCGAAAGCCCTCTTCGAGAACACCTGGGCCCGGGTCATCTCCACCGCCACTGGCTGTCGCCCTCCCTGTGAAGCCGGGAGTCAATGGCCGTCCGAGAGGAAGCCGCATGCGTGGCAATCACGTTTCTCCGACCGCCTCCGCTTCATCGCCCGGGCCGCCATCCTCCGGACCAGACGGGAACCGCCCGATCATCCGCCGGTAGCTTGCCGGTCGCAGGAGGCGCAGCCCCATGCCGACCGGAGGCCGCAGAAAAGTGAAGGCCGGGAATGGGTGCGCAACGAATCCCATGCTCCTCTTGAAGCTCTCCAGGCTTCGCACGTAGGACTTGATGGCATAATGCCCTTTGGTCACGCCCGGGAGCCTCCCCGCGGCGATGAGAAACCCGTAGATCATCGCGTCGTTGACACGGCAGTGGAAGAGTTCGGAATGCGACGCTACGGCGTCTCCATAGGCCGTGTCGCCCAGTATCTTCGTGAGATGGAACCCCCCGACACGCCCGCTGATCCGGTCGCGGGCGACGATGATGGACACCCCAGGAACGTCGAGTAGCGTTCTCCAGGTATCGTCGAACCATTGCTCCGAGACGGAGCCCTTCCACCCGGTACGGTTGGTAAGGTCGTCCCACGCCGCCCGGCAGCCATCGACGGTCTCCTTGTGGAAGCTGTCCAGGGTTTCCAGCAGGCAACTTCGGAGGCCGCTTCGCACCTTTGTCCGTCGTTTTGACTCAATGTGAGTCGGGCCATATCCGCCAAGATCGTGAACAGTGTTGATCACGAGATGACTGTTGGCCTCCCCGTCCTCGGGAACGATGTGCTGATAGCCAAGGTAACTCCGCCGGAGAGGGATGCGCGTGGTCCCGTGTCTGAGCGGCTGGAAGAAATCCGCCGGCCAGCACAGCCCGGGTTTCACCTGGTACCACCATGTGCCCGCACGATCCTGGAACGGCAGGGAGTAGTTGCCGGAGAGCCGGCACACGCCCTGATACCACCAGAACGGCAGCCTGCGCACCGCGATCAGCGCCCGGCAGTGCTCTTCCACCGAACATGCGCGGAGCCCGAGCTGCGGGGCTTCCAGACCCGTTGCCTTGGCCGTTGCCGGATTCTTCATGTCGCAACCTGCTCCCATCTCATCATGCTCCCCTCCCGATGGGAGGCCTCACTCGTCACGCGGGGCATCGGTCATGTCCTGGCGGGATCCCCGGAAGCGGCGGAGACCAGCACGACCTCCAGAGTCCGGGCGAGACGCCTGCGGTCGAAACGATCCTCCCCCAGCTTCCTGGAGGCCGCCGCCGCCCGCGCGAGCCAGCCGGCATCGGTGATCGCCGCCGCCAGGCATTCTGCTGCGCCTTCAAGGTCGGTCGGCGATAGAACCAAGCCCGCTCCCGTTTCCTCCAGGAGGTCGGCCTGCCAGCCGCGGTAGTTGAGAAGCACGGGCTTCCCCGCCGCGAACGCGTCAAAGAACTTGTTGGCGGAGTTGTGTTCGATGATCGGAAGGGGCAGAGTGAACGAGGAGAGCATCGTGGCCGCGGACAGGATGCGGGGCAACTCGGCGCGGGGGACGGGATCATGGACGAAGAGATTCTGGCCAAGGACACCCCGCGCCTCAGCCGACCGGACCACGGCCGGCTTCTCACTCCCTTCCCCGACGAGGAGAAAGGCGATCCTTGGGTGAGTCTCGCGTACCACGGCCGCCAGACGAACCACATACCCAAGGTCGTTCACCCGCCCGAATGCTCCCGCATAGACCACCAGGGGGCGATCGCCAATCTCGGGGTGTTCTGCCCGGAAAGCCGCGCCCAGGGTCGGATCGACTCGAAACATTCCCACATCACTGGCGTTTGGAATGATGGCGACCTTCTCGGGCGCAACCCCCTGTGCGACAATGCCATCTCGCATCCCCGGCGAGAGCGCCACGATGTAAGCCGCATTCCGGTAGGCGAAGCGCTCAAGCACGCGCGCGAGGGCTTTCAGCGCAGGATTGCGAAGTGCGCCCATGCGTATGGGAATCTCGGGCCAAAGATCGCGGACCTCCAACACGAATGGGCAGCGGTGAACCCGGGCGGCGAGAACGCCGGGGATTGCGATCGTGAGGGGTGTAGAGGTGGCGTACACGACGTTGACTCCACGGGCCCGGGCGGAGGTCCACGACGCCATCACCATGAACCTCAGAAAGGCCACGATTCTACGAGCAGCGGACATCGTCTGGCGGTACTGCACGTTGATGGCGATGACGTCAATTCCATCCACCTTGATCGGAACCACCAACTGGCCCCGCGGGACCTCCAACGCTCCGCGATCATGGATGCCGGTGACCATCGTCACCCGATGTCCGCGTTCTATGAGGATTCGCGAGAACTCATACGATCGCCCGTCGCACGATCCCGCCGGGCGCGCAAAATGCTGGTTGAGGTAGAGAACACGCATCGAGGGTGAGGCGAAGGCTTTCATCGCTGAGTTGAGGACCGCGCAATGGCGGTTTCGTAGATTCCGACGAGACGCTCGGCGACTCGCTCCACGGAGAGCTGTGCCATGGCGTCCCGGGCCTCCACCTGGCCGGGCCCGGCGTGCACTGCGACGAGCTTGTCCGCGATGTCTGCGGCGTTGGCGTCGGCGATGAAACAGCCCCGGATACCCTCCAGCCGTTCGCGAACATCTCCGGCGTCTACCGACACAACCGGGCGATTGCAGGCCAGCGCTTCCTTGACGATGTTGGGCGAACCCTCGTGGTGGGAAGTCATGACCACCACGTCAGCCGCATTCAGCCACACGGGCACCTCAGGATGCGGCGTCTTGGCCATGAGATGCAGTTCGGCATCAAGCCCGCGATCCGCCAGAAGCCGCACGGCCGCAGCAGCCAGGGGGATGCGCTTGTTGCGGTCGCCCGGGCCATGCGCCGCGATCACCACGTGGAGGCAGCCCGACCGCCAGCCAAGACCCTGGCGGCATGCGACGCGGTCCATGGGGCGGAAGCGCGTGAGATCCACTCCGTTCGGGATGATGGAGACCTGCGTCTTGGGGTAGTGGCGAGGCACGTGCGCCATCATCTGCGCCGACTTGACCACGACGTGATCAGCACGGCGCACCGAAGCCCTGGAACACCAGACGCCGACAGCCGCGCGCATCCGGAGGAGGGGGGGGCCGGTCCGATCTCCCAGCAGGTCGGTGCCGCAGAAGGCGATCACCAGGGCGCACGGACACGGGGCACGACTCACCTGCCACCCCATCACGCCGCCGCACATCACATGCACGACGTCGGGCCGCACCCTGTCGAGCTCCTCGCGGAGCCTGCTCCAGGTCGTACCGTATTGCAGGACCCCACGGCCCGCTCGATCCAGGTGGAGGACTTCCACCGCGACCCCCTCGCGGCGCAGACCATCAACCTGCTGTTCCACGAAGGTTCCCGCACGCGGCGTGGCGCTGGTCGGGTACATATTGGTAATCGCCAGAACTTTCACGAACGAAACTCTCCGGTCTTCTCGAGGCGAGGGGAGAACGCCCCGGCGCTCACCATCTGCTCGAATGCGGCCAGCAATGCAACACGGAACATCACGCGGTGCGCCGCGCCGGCCGAAAGCTGATACCGCCGCCCCCCAAACTTGGCGCCCACCTGCCGTCCAAACATACCGGCAGCGCGGGCCGTAAGGCGATTTCGGATGAAGACCCGGCGGACTCCGGTCAAACGGCGGGCCGCCGACGGCTGACGGGAAACGGGGGCTGGGTCAGATGCAAGATACGTCTCTCGAAACCGCGCGAAACGTTCTCGATCAACGATGCGCGCCACACACGTTTCACTCAGGCGGGCTTGGGCAGTCAGATCCTCCAAGACTGCCCGCAGCGAGGGGACGTGGAGGGAATCGTACCGCCAGTCGATGGCCGAGTTGCCTGAGGCGATAGGGTGCGTTCTGAGACCCGGGAGGTATCGCCGAACCGCCTCGACGAGCACTCGTTTGTCACCGCGATGGGCTGCCGGCAGGCGCCTGCACACGTCCCGGACCGGGCTCAGGAGCAAGGGCCGGAAGGCGAACGCCATTGGTTCCTTGTAGAAGCCCGCTGACCATAGCCAGCCCGGCGCGTGCAGATGGAAGAACAGGTAGTCCTGGAGATCTCGCGGGTGACCGCTCGGGCAGGCATCGGCGACGGGGAGTACCATGGACTCGTAGCGTTCGGCCAGATCGCCGGCCGCTTCCCGGCGCACGAGAGGGGCCAGACAGGGGTGGAGCCCCGCGAAGGGCTCGAACGTCACTGCTTCGAGCGCTGCCTGCCGTGATGCAGGGTATCCCCCCAATCCCACCAAATGATCCCCCGTGAGCACGATGTCAGGTGTACCCGATGCATCCGCCAGGAACCGGCTGCCCGCCGCGAAGTAGCCGAGGTTCGCTGCCGACAACTCCGAAACATAGAGCCACTCAGACCAGTTGTCGGCGAAGTCCTCCGGCCGGTATCGCAGGAACCGGAAAGGGAGACCCTTTTCGGAAGCAAGCTCCCGTGCGATGGCGGGGTCCGATCCGGGGAGATCTCCGGCCACGCCCCAGGAGAAGGCCTCCAGCTCGACTCCGGGGAGCTCCGGGAGGGTTCCCAGAACCAACCGGGAGTCGAACCCTCCGGTCAGGGCGAGCGCCATCCGATTGGCTCCCAGCACTGCCAGCGCTCCCTGGGCCTCGCGTACCGCCTCGAACAGACGAGCCGCCGCGCGGTGCAGGCCGAGCCTCTGATCTGGCTCGAACTCCAGGTCCCAGTAGGGCCGGATCGAGGGCATGGCCGATGCCAGATCGACTTCGATGAGATGCGCCGGCCTGAGGGTCTCGACTCCCTCGAAGAGGGTCTGTCCCCCGAACGTGTGGCCTGTGTTGAGGAGCTGCAGGGCACCCATGGGATCCAGCGCGGGGCGGAGCGGCACGAGCTGAAAGATCGCCTTGGCTTCCGGCGCGAATGCGAAGCTCTGCGCGACGGCAGCGTAGTGAAGCGGGAGCGATGCATGGCGATCGTTGACGAGAAACAGCCGGTGGGTGGGTCGATCCAGAAACGCCGCAATGAACGAACCGTCGAGATGCGTCGCCGCCGCGACGCCAACGTCTGCAAACCGGTGCAGCAGGTCACGGGCGCCAAGCCGCCGCCAGCCCCCGGGGCCTCTTTCCAGAGTGAATCCGTACAATGCAACCGCCCGACCACCGGCCATTTCTTCGAAGCAGTAGTCTCCCTGGTAGCCATGGCGCACGACCATGCCGAGGCTTACGGGAGGCTCGGCGTACAGAATACGTGCAGTGGAACCTGGCGCATGGCAGAGCACGCGAAGCACCGGATCAAACGTTGCGTGCAGTCTTGATCCGCGAACGACTCCCACCAGGCCCGCCATGCTACAGCTCCCGGTGCAGCAAGGAAGAACTCACCGTTCCGACCGGACCATGGGCGGCACCCTACCGCTGGGCCGCTTGGGGTTCGCGGCGGTGACGGCGCCGGGCAGCCGCACAACGCCGACAGAAAGCTCTGATCCAAGGGAATGGTCCGTCGAGTTCGGCCTCCATGAGGTATGCCGGACCATTCAAGATGCCGGTTCGCGCGAGCGAGAACGGCGTGACCGTGGCGAGGCTATTCACGCGGAACCCCTGCCCGGGTTTGCACACGCCGGACGCTCCTGCCCTCTTCACCATTTCGATCAGCCCATCGTTCCAGCTCCCTCCCGGGAACGCAAACACAGGAGCCTCCACCCCTGTCTGCTGCCGGACCTCGATCATCGATTGTTCGATCTCGCGCAGCGCGTCCTCGGGAGGCAGTTCTGCCAGAAACGCGTGCGTGACGGTATGGGCGCCGAAGTCGATTCCGGCCGCCTGCATCTCGCGAACCTGATCCCACGTCACCATGCGATCGCCCGGCGGCACAACCCCCAGGGCCTCGGCGAGCCCGTCAATGTAGTCCTCGCGCGCCTCGACGGGCAGGGGGCGCAGGGCGGTCTTCAACGCCAGGTACGCGAGCCGTCGTTCCCGTGGGTTCCCCAGTTCCATGCCGGCTGGCGTGAGGAACCTCGCGGGGACCAGGGGGGCCCCTGTCGTCTGAAGGACGAAACCCAGCCGCTGTGACCATGGAAGGCGGCCCAGGGTCACGGAACCGGTCGTCAGGAAGACCGTGGCCGGCACACCGTGACGCTTGAGGATGGGAAATGCGTGCAGGTAGTTGTCGCGGAATCCGTCGTCAAAGGTCAGGACCACCGACATCCTTGGTACCGGTCGCTGTTCCCGCAGGCACGCCACCAGTTCGGACAGGGAGATGAACCGGTAGTGCTTCTTCAGATAGGTGATCTGGCCCTCGAGATGCGCGGGAGAGAGCCCGGCAAGGTAGCCCTCGTCGTCTCCCGTAACCCGATGGCCATAGAGAATCATCGACCCGTCCTTCCACCGAAGCCGCCGATGGAGCGCGCTCACGCCGCCGCATACGACGGCGCGGCTCACCACACGGCGAGCCGACTCCCTCACCCCACTTCCTCCCCCTCTGCGGAAGCCTGCGCGACGGCACGGGAATGCGGCATGCCCGGCGGCCTCGGAGACTCCTCGAGGATGTAACGGATGCGTTCGTTTGCACAGGCGTTGCGATAGAAGTCTCCCGCCTCGAACTGCCATGCCGGTTCCGACGGGTTCCATCGCCATCGGCCGCGGTGTTCCACGCCACGATCCATGTTGCTGTCGCGGATGCCGCCGAACACCGCTTGCAGCTCGTTGACCAGCAACAGCCCCTCCACCGTCTCGAAGATGTCGACATCCATGCTGCGGAATCCGCCGATGTCGGTCACATGCCTGGCGAAATCCAACACGCGCACGGGCGGCCGCGCCCATGCGACCAGACCGGAGCCGCTGTGATACTCTCCCACTCGCTCCTTGAGCCGGCACATGAAGGAATCCCCGATGCGCACCATCCTCCATTCCCGCACATCGGGAAGGTACTCCTGCAACAGAACCCTGCCCCATTGCCGGTCTCTCCGATGCGAGCCGCTGGGAACGAAACCATGATCGAAGACGCGGCGGACCATTCGCTTCAGCGCTCTCCGGGTCTTGAGCACACGAACGCCCGCGGCAGCGGCGCCGAAGGGTGACTTGAACACGATCGGGAGGGAGCAGAGGTCGGCGAAATCGAGGGCCTGTTGGCGGCTGGAATAGACCCATGTCCGGGGATGCGGAAGTCCCTTGACGCGAAGCCAGTCGG
>JALOPK010000122.1 GCA_025453925.1 Candidatus Eiseniibacteriota bacterium
TTCCTCGCCACGATTCCCACCTTTGTTCCCGAGCCCGCGCTACGGTGTCGCGACAGGTCTCGCACGTCGCTGTTCCCACTCCTGATCAGTCAGCCCCAGCACTCTCGCCGGAGAGAGGCCCCTTCGAGTGCACACCTGCGGCAGGGATTTCAACTGCTGGAGACCATCCACACATGCCTTTGACACATTCTGGGGATTGCGTGAACCCAGGCATTTTGTCAGGATGTCCTTCACGCCCGCCATCTCAAGCACCGCGCGGACGGCACCGCCCGCAATCACCCCTGTCCCCGGGGCGGCCGGCTTCATCAATACGACACCTGCACCGAATCTCCCGGTCACCTCGAACGGTATTGTCCCGCGGATGAGGGGGATCGTCACCAGCGATTTCCTGGCCGCCTCGTTTCCCTTGCGGATGGCTTCGGAGATCTCGTTGGCTTTCCCGAGCCCGACGCCGACTCTCCCGCGGCCGTCGCCAACGGCGACGATAGCATTGAAGCTGAACCTGCGGCCTCCCTTGACCACTTTCGCAACTCTGTTAATGTGGACGATCCGCTCGTTCAGTTCGCTTTCCGGTTCATTCTGCGTCAAAGGGAACCCCCTTGTGAGTTCGCCGCTCATGGTTAGAACTCGAGAAGCCCGCTCTCGCGGGCCCCCTCGGCCAACGCCTTCACGCGGCCGTGATATCGGAATCCCCCGCGATCGAAGACCACCTTGGTAACGCCCGCGGCTCGGGCGCGCTCCGCCAGAAGGCGCCCGACGCGTCGGCTCTTCTCAACCTGGCCCTTCACATCTCGCAGGGATTCCCCCACCTCGTGGGCGGTCGTCGTCACCGCGCAGAGTGTGTGGCCTTTCTCGTCATCAATGATCTGAGCGCTGATATGCCGGCTGCTTCGCGCCACGCAGAGCCGGGGTCTGTCCGACGATCCCGCGACATGCTTCCGCACCCGCTCATGGCGGCGCTGGCGCTGCCGACGATTCGCCGTATGACGGTCGCTCATGTCCTGGCTCCACCCTTTCCAGCTTTCCTTCTAATGTGCTCGCCGCGGTAGCGGATACCCTTGCCCGTGTAGACCTCGGGCGGGCGGAACGAGCGAATCTTGGCCGCTGTCAGGCCAACCAGTTCTTTGTCATTCCCGTTCACTCTCAACTCGGTCGGTGTCGTCACCGAGATCGAGATGCCCTCGGGGGAAAACAAGAGGATCGGGTGGGAGTGGCCGAGTTCGAAGAGCACACCGAACTTCTCGGCGCGCACCCGGTATCCTACTCCTTCAATCTCCAGTACTTTCTCGAAACCCTTGCTCACGCCTTCGACCATGTTGTGCACCAGAGCTCGCATGGTCCCATGAAGGGTTCGGTCGGTCTTGCTGTCGGAGGCTCTCTGCAGGATCACCTCCGTGTCGCGCACGTCGATGCTGAGACAGGAGGGAAGCGTTCGCCGCAGAGTCCCTCGCGGTCCGGTGACTTCAATCGTGTTCCCCTCCGCCGTGACCCGCACTCCGGCGGGCACAGGGACGGGAAGCTTACCTATCCTCGACACGGATTCCTCCCTACCAGACCTTGCATATGACTTCGCCGCCGACGCCGAGTCGACGAGCCTGCTTGTCCGTGACGACGCCGCGGGATGTCGAAATGACCGCCACACCGTAGCCGCCCGCGACCCTTGGTATGGCGCCCTGACCGACGTAGACGCGAAGACTGGGGACCGAAACGCGCTCGATGCCGGTGATGGCGTTCTGCCCCTTGCCGAGGTACCTGAGGTATACCCTGAGCACACCCTGCTTGCCATCCTCGATGACCCTGAAGTTGGTCACGAAGCGCTCATCCTTGAGGATCTTGACCACGTCGAGCTTCACCTTCGAGGATGGCATGTCGACGCTCCGGTGCTGGGCATGCGCCGCGTTGCGTATGCGGGTCAGCATGTCCGCAATTGGATCTGTCATACTCATCGACCGACCGTCCCTCCTACCAGCTTGCCTTCACGACGCCGGGTATCTTCCCCTCGAGCGCCAGATCCCTGAAACAAATCCGGCACAACCCGAATCTTCTGTAGTACGCTCTCGCCCTCCCGCATCTGCCGCACCTGGTGTAGCTGCGGACCTTATGCTTCGGAGCGATCTTCATTTTCTCAATGAGCGCTTTTCGTGGCACGTATACCTCCCGCCGGACCGCTAGACGGTCGACGCTCCGCCGTCGTTGACTGCCGCAATGCCTCGGGGCTTCCTGCCCCGGAACGGCACACCGAGTTCAGACAGAAGCTCGATGGCCTCTTCATCGGTCTTCGCAGTGGTCACCATCGTGATGTTCAGACCCCGTACCTTGTCGATCTTGTCATAGTCGATTTCCGGGAAGATCACCTGCTCGGTGATGCCCATACTGTAGTTGCCTCTCCCATCACAAGAACGATCTGACAAACCGCGGAAGTCACGCACCCTCGGCAATGCCGAATTCACGAGGCGGTCGAGGAATTCATACATCCGGGCTCCGCGAAGAGTGACCATGCACCCGATCTTCATCCCCGTCCGGAGTTTGAAGGTGGCGATGGACTTCTTGGCGGTCGTGATCCTCGGCTGCTGACCGGTGATCGTGCGCAGTTCGGCGACGGCAGCGTCAAGCTGCTTGGCTTCCTGTATGGCCTCGCCCACCCCGATGTTCACGACGATTTTCTCCAGTCGAGGCACCTGGAGCATGTTCCGATATCCAAACCGCTCCATGAGATGCGGAACGACCAGCGACTGATAGTGCTCACGAAGCCTTGGCTGCAACCTACACCTCCTACTGGCTCAGCATTTCGCCCGAACGCTTCACGTAACGGACTCGCCGGCCATCCGCCAGGCGCTTTCGCCCGACTCGCTCCCGCCGATCATCAACAACCAAGGCGACGTTGGAGGTGTGAATTGGCGCTTCTTTCTGGATCCGGCCACCCTGTTGATTCCGCTGGCTCGGTCTGGTGTGCCGGGTCATGAAGTTGACCTTCTCGACCACGATCCTCTGCGACGCGCGAATGACTCTCAGGACCTTGCCTCTCTTGCCCTTGTCATCACCGCTGATCACTTGCACCGTGTCGCCCTTACGGATCAGTGGCGCACTTGTTCCGCGACGTCTGTTCTTCTCGCCCTTCGGAGGGAGGCCGAGCCCTTCGTTTCTCTTCGCCATCACAGAACCTCCGGGGCCAGTGACACGATCTTCATGAACCGCTTGTCGCGAAGCTCCCGCGCAACCGGCCCGAAGATCCGAGCCGCCGTCGGCTCTCGCTGATCATTGATCAAGACCGCCGCATTGTCGTCAAACCTGATGTACGACCCGTCTTTGCGGCGGAATTCCTTCTTAGTCCGCACGACGACTGCCTTGGCCACCGACCCCTTCTTCACATTGGAACCAGGGATGGCCGACTTGATGGCGACAATGATGATGTCCCCCACTCGGGCATACCGTCGACGCGTGCCGCCGAGAACTCGGATGCACTGCGCCAGTTTGGCACCCGAGTTGTCCGCGATCGTCACCCAGGTCTCCTGCTGAATCATGGCTACTTGGCCCTTTCAAGTATCTCAAGCAGGCGCCACCGTTTGGTCTTGCTGAGAGGGCGGGTCTCGCGGATCCGCACCCGGTCGCCTGCCTTGCATTCGTTCTTCTCGTCATGAGCAGCGAAGACCTTCTTGCTGCGCAGTTTCTTTCCATAGAGCCGATGGCTGTACACCCGCTCGACTTCGACACGGATCGTCTTGTCGGCCCGGTCTCCCACCACGACACCTTCTCGGGTCTTCTGCGTGACCTTACCTTTCATGTGCTATCCTCGCTCTCATGCCCCGGGGTCGACCGTCACCGAGGGAGCTTCCGGGCGTCGTCCCCGGTCAAGATGGAGCTCGCGCTCGCGCCACACCGTCATGGCGCGCGCGAGGTTCCTCTTCGTGATCCGGAGCATCATCGGATTGTCGAGCTGCCGCGTCACGTGGCGGAACCGGAAATTGAAAAGCTCCTCCCGCAACTCGCGGATCTTCGTTTCCAGCTCCGGCTGGGGGAGTTCTCTCAGTGCGTCAACCTTCATTGCATCACCATCCAACGTCGTGCCTGCCCACGACCTTCGTCTTGAGTGGCAGCTTGGACGCCGCGAGCTCAAGGGCCGATCGTGCGAGGTCTTCACTCACACCTTCGATTTCGAACATGATCCGTCCAGGTCGCACCACGGCTACCCAGAACTCAGGCGCGCCCTTGCCTTTTCCCATGCGTGTCTCAGCGGGCTTCAGAGAGACTGGTTTGTCCGGGAAGACCCGGATCCACACCTTACCCCCACGCTTCATCCGCCGGGTCACGGCAACACGGGCCGCCTCGATCTGTTTGCTGGATATCCACGCAGGTTCGAGTGCCTTCAGCCCGAACTCGCCAAAGTCCACGTTGCTACCGCGGATGGACTTCCCCCTCATCCTTCCGCGTTGCTGTTTCCGAAACTTGACTCGGCTTGGGACCAACATAGCCTATCCATCCTCTCCTGGCGCCAACTGGGTATCCCCCGGGAGCGGGCGCTCAGCTCGCACCGGCCGTTCTCGGCCCGTATCCGGCGCGTGTTTCTGCTCGCTCTTCTCGTAGCCAGTGGCCTCATCCTCTCGGAACTCACCGCGATGGATCCATACCTTGACTCCCACGCAACCATGGGTCGTCTGGGCGGTTGACTTCGCAAAATCGATGTCAGCACGCAAGGTATGAAGTGGTACCCGCCCTTCGCGGTAATGCTCGTGCCGCGCCATGTCGGAGCCACCCAGGCGACCCCCGACCGCTACGCGGATCCCCTCAGCGCCCATCCGCATCGCGGAGGCGATCGCGCGTTTCATTGCTCTCCGCGACGAGACCCGTTGGGTGATCTGCCGGGCGATGCTCTCGGCAACGAGTTGTGCATCGATCTCGGGCACTTTCACCTCGACGATGTTGATGTAGATCTCTTTGCCCGTGACGTGCTTCAACTCGTCACGCAGGCGATCCACCTCTGCACCCTTTCGCCCGATGATAACCCCGGGACGGGCCGTGTGGATGTTGACCGTCACCCGGCGAGGTGCACGTTCGATGGAGACCTTGGAGATCGACGCCCGTTCCATCCGCCGGAACACATAGCGCCTGATCATGAGATCCTCGGCAAGCAACTCCTTGTAGTCCCGCTCGGCGTACCAGAGCGAGTCCCACGTCCGAGTCACACCGAGACGGAAGCCCAATGGATGCGTCTTCTGACCCAAGACTTAACTCCCTGTGATCGTCCTCACCTTACGACGGAACGTGGTTTCTCACTCTCTGATCGCCACTTCCACATGGAGGTGGCTCGTTCTCTTCCGAATTCGAACAGCGCGTCCGCGGGACTGCGCCCGGAAACGCTTCAGCATCGGACCGCCGTCGACCCAGGCTCGAGAGACATAGAGATCCTCGATGTCCAGTTTCCCCGAGCCTTCCCGATTGAGGGCATTGGCGGCGGCGGAATGCACGACCTTGCCCAACACGCGTCCGGAGCCTCGATTGCAGAGCTCGAGCAAGCCGGAGGCCTCTTCCACGCCTTTCCCGCGAATGAGATCCGCAACCTGTCGTGCCTTCCTCGGGGAGACCCTGACGAATCGCGCACACGCAGTGAATGTTGCCATTGGATCTCCTCAGCGAGGGGCAGTACGGCGCTCGCTCTTGCCCGCGTGCCCGCGAAAGGTGCGCGTGGGAGCAAACTCACCGAGTTTGTGGCCCACCATGTTCTCAGTAATGTACACGGGCACGAAGTTCTTGCCGTTGTGGATGGCAAAGGTGTGACCGACGAATTCTGGCGGGATCGTCGATGCACGCCGCCACGTCTTCACCACGCGTCTTTCACCCGAACGGTTCATGACCGCGACCTTGGAGACGAGTTTGGCATCCACGAACGGACCCTTCTTCAACGAACGTCCCATACGTCCTCCTGACCTATCCTCTACGCCGGACGATGAGCGAATCGGACGGCTTCGCGCGGCGCGTGCGGTAACCCTTGGTGGGCTTGCCCCACGGTGTGCAGGGGTGCCGGCCGCCGGAGCTCTTTCCCTCGCCACCACCCATGGGGTGGTCCACGGGATTCATGGCCACGCCGCGCACCCGCGGGCGCCATCCCATCCAGCGGGCCTTTCCGGCCTTACCCCAGACAATACTCTCGTGCTCGACATTGCCGACTTGGCCGACGGTCGCACGACACTCGAGACGGACAAGCCTGACCTCACCCGAAGGCAGGCGCAGGTGGGCATGTTTGCCTTCCTTGGCCACAAGCTCGGCGGAAGTACCCGCGCTCCTGGCCAACTGAGCACCCCGCCCCGGCTGAAGCTCGACAGCGTGGACAACCGTGCCCAGGGGCAGCACTCCCAAGGGCATGGAATTCCCGGCCTTGACTTCGCATGAGGCGCCCGACAACACCGTTTCTCCGACCGCCAGACCGACCGGCGCCAGAATGTAGCGCTTCTCCCCGTCTCGGTAGTGGAGAAGTGCGAGCCTCGCGGACCGATTGGGATCATACTCGATCGCAGCGACCTGGGCGGGAATGTCGTGCTTGTCTCTGCGGAAATCCACGCGGCGCAACGCCCGCTTGTGCCCCCCGCCCCGGTGCCGCATCGTGACGCGGCCGAAGTTGTTGCGCCCCCCCGTGGCGTGCTTTGAACTGGAGAGCGACTTCTCTCGGCCCGTTCGGGTGATGTCGGAGAAGTCGGACACAGTTCGATACCGCATCGAGGGGGTGACTGGTCTGAATCGCTTGATACCCATTGTCCTACACTCCCTCGAAGAAGCTGATTGTCTGCCCCTTCTCCACCGTGACGATCGCCTTCTTCCAGTCGCGCTTCCGGCCTTCGACCAGACGAACGCGACGGGGCTTGCCCCGCACATGCATCACGTGAACCGAAGTAACCGTGACGCCAAAGGCTTCCTGGATGGCATGGCGGATCTCCGTCTTGGTCGCGCGGCGATCCACCTCGAAGCTGTACTTGTTCTCCACCTCACGCTGGCGGTTGCTCCGCTCTGTGAGAAGAGGGCGCCGAATGACGTCCTTCGAGTGGGTCATTCTGCACTCCTTTCCTCGATCCGTTCCAGCGCATCCACAGTCACCACCAGCTTCTCCGACCGGAGCACGCGGTAGGTATTCAGGCTGTCCGCAAGCACCATATCAAGAGTGGGGAGATTCCTGCCGGAACGCGTTACGGAAAGATCGCGCGAGGCGAGCACCAACAACGTCTTACGCCCACCGATTCCCAGCGCGGCGAGGGTGCGGGCCATGTCCTTGGTCTTTCCACCCTCGTATGCCAGATGATCAACCAACACCAGGTCGCCTGCCGCCGCCCTGAGCGAGAGCGCGGCGCGCAAAGCCTGCCGCCTGGCCCGCCTGTTCATCTTCAGGGAGAATGGTCGAGGTTTGGGACCGAAGGTGGTTCCGCCGCCCACCCACACCGGTGAGCGGAACGTTCCGGCTCGAGCCCGTCCAGTGTGCTTCTGTCGCCATGGCTTGCGGTTTGAAAGAGAAACCTGTCCGCGCGTTTTGGTGCATGCCGTGCCCAATCGCTGGTGCGTCAGGTAGAGACGTACTGCCTCGTGCAGGACGTGGGCCTCGACGGGCACGCCAAACACTCCTTCGTGGAGCGCTCGGGTCCCCACAACTCCACCGTCCTGGTTGTAGACGTTCACGGTCACGTTCACTTCCTCCCGATGGGCACTCTTAGGATAGTGCGAGGATCATGACAAAGCCGTTCCTCGCACCGGGGACCGCCCCGTGGAGCATGATGAGATTGCGCTCGCTGTCAACGCGGACCACGCGAAGGTTTCGCACGGTGACCGGGGTGTTTCCCATTCGGCCCGGCATCTTGCGCCCCTTGAACGTTCTCCCGGGTTTCGTGTTGGAGCCCATCGAACCAGGAGTTCGGTGGCTCTTGCAGCCATGAGCGTCATCGCCGCCGTGGAACCCCCATTTCTTGGTTCCACCGGCGAAACCACGGCCCCTGGAACGTCCGGTCACCTTGACGAGCTCGCCGGGGCGAAACACGTCCACCGTGATCGTCGATCCCGATTCCAGCTCATCATCAACCTCGACCCTGACCTCACGGGCGACCAGACCGGGTGCAATCCCCGCTTTCTTGTAGTGGCCTTGAGCGGGACGGTTCGGGTGCTTCTTCTGACCATAGGAAAGCTGCACGGCGTCATAGCCGTCACGGGAGTGCACCTTGCGCTGCACGACCGTGCATGGACCTGCCTGTATCACTGTCACGGGAGTCACGGTCCCGTCCTCCGCGAACGCGCGGGTCATGCCGATCTTCCGGCCGATCAATGCCTTCATCGTTCTTTCCTCACCTTGTCAACTCGCTGCGGGCCTCGCGGCTATGCCAGCTTTATCGAAACATCCACGCCGGCGGGCAGATCAAGCTTCATCAGGGCCTCGACAGTCCTCTGGGAGGTGTCGAGGATCTCGATCATCCGCTTGTGCACCTTCATCTCAAACTGCTCGCGGGACTTCTTGTCAACATGCGGCGACCGAAGTACGGTGTACACTGAGCGCTGGACGGGAAGGGGTACAGGGCCCGATATTCGAGCTCCAGTCCGCTTCGCGGTGCGCACGATTTCGCGCGCTGATTGGTCCAGGACTCGGTGGTCGTATGCCTTGAGGCGGATTCTCACTCGCTGCTTGCTCTTCCCGTCTTTGCCTTCCATCACCCTTTCCGTTCTACTGGAGGATTTTGCCGATCACGCCGGCTCCCACCGTCCGGCCTCCCTCGCGGATCGCAAACCGCAACCCCTCTTCCATCGCTATCGGCATG
>JALOPK010000123.1 GCA_025453925.1 Candidatus Eiseniibacteriota bacterium
CCACGCTCCTGTTCCATGGCCGGGGGTAGGTGCATCTGGCGGCGCCGCGTCGCCATCGATGGACCAATGTGCCGCCTTGCTGCCTGTCGAGCAAGGAGGGCCTCCCCGTAAGGGTGCGGGTCATGTGCCGGCATCGCCGAGGGTCAGCTGCTGTCGCCACCCCCTGATGAGAGCGGCGAGGGAACGCCGGCAACCGAGGCGACAAGATCGTTCGGGTCGAGTGGGGAGACCTACCACAGCCCGAGACTGGGCGGAAGTCGCGTCAAGAAGAGCTCTTCTCGAACAGGGCATCCATCACCTCGAGCGCAAACCGGGCATGAACCGTCGCGGGGACCACTCCCATCTCGATGGCCACCTCGAGGGTCTCAACGACCTCTCGTTGGGTGGCCCCAGCGTGAACGGCCTGTTCCATGTGCCACTGCATGCAGGACTGACAGTCGGTGATGACGGCAATGCCGAGCGCGATCAGCTCCTTGTGTTTCCTGGAGAGAGCGCCGTCCACGAAAGTCGCTTCTTCCAAGGCGGTTGCCGCCCTGTAGACCCTGGAATCCAGCTTCATCCACCGACCGTGAGCCCACTTCCGTCTGAGCGAGATCTGTTCGAGTCTAGCGTGAGCGGCTTCCTTGAGCTGCTTCATCTTGGCGGCCTCCTTGAAGCGTGAAGGGTGGCGGGGATGAAAGCGAGGGGCGCAGCCCGATGCGGTGAAAGCTACGAGAATCGCAGGCTCAAACGTCAACTTCCGCCCGCGAGCGGCTCCGCACAGCGGTGTCAGGGCCTGACCGTAAGCTGCTCCCATTGAACGTGAACACCGGGTCGCCGTTGAGGGCGGCAAAGGCCAGGCCCTCGAGTGTGAACGCCGCCGCTAGGTGCGTCGTTCGGAATCCGGTCTCAGCCTGGTCTGAACCGTACTCCTACCATTGACGTGATAACGAGTGGCGCGCCGGGAATGATGCTCCACTGGAACTCGATCGAGTCGCTGATCCGACGGAGGTACTCCAGCTCGACTGCCGACCAGAAGAGTCGATACTGCCAGCCTCTCCAGACCCGGTCACCATAGAACTCGTCATCTTCGTATTCCTCGAACCTGTGCCAGTCGCGCCTGAAGCTCAGGATCGGACCGACTCCCGCGTTCACGCGATTGCCGCTCCAGGAGCACTCGAGCCTCGGGCCGGCATGGATGCAGCCGGCCGTGAGGAATGCGCAGTCTTTGTACAGCGACGACGTGAGACGAACGAAAAACGCATCAGTCAGACGGTAGTCGAGGTTCACCGCCGCACCGACCGAGAGAACCAGATAGGCCTTCCTGTCGAGCTTCAGGGGGTAGACTTCGGGCGTGTTCCCTCCATCGGGATGCCAGGTCAATCCAAGATACTGAACTGACAGCTCCCATGGCGAAGGTGGTTTGGGGGCGGGCTCAACTGCCCGTGCCAGGGGGCATGCCGGCCAGAGAGCGGCCAGCATGCACAGGATCCGGAGATAGCCACTGAAGAGCGCGAGGCCCGGCGCTGCGGTCTCGGACAGGGAGGCCCGTTTCTCCTGCTCGGCCTGGGTCGGGAGCAATCTTGTCGAGTCCATCACGACCTCAGGGCGAGGGGTGGTCCTCCCGAGGGATTCGACTGCACGACTGCAAGGAACGGCCCCAATTCTGTCGGGTCAAGCGGGGGGAATCGGGGCGGGTCTGCAGCGTTTCCCTCGCCGTCCCCAGCTTGGCAAGTGTGCCCTGCACGGGCAGCGGCTCTTGGGGGTCAGGGCCAGGCAGGTGACAGCCTCCCGACGATGGAGCGCCATGGGTTCGAATCACACTCACGAGAAGACCATCGGGGCATATGTCCCCCGAAGGCCGGCAAAACGCGGCCTGGCCGGGCCGAAGGCAGGCACGGACGGCACTATTCTAACATTAGAATAGTTGGGTGTGGGCCCCGGCTACGCCGGCTGCGGGGCATCACCGGCCAGACGCCTCGGCGGGTGTCGGGGATCGTCGCGGCGTGTCCCTAGGAGCCAGTCCCTTGACAGATGCTGCCTTGAAGTTGACAACTTGCCAACGTGCCAAGACCGGCCCTGATACTTCATCGATGCCCTCTGTCTCTAGTGGTTTTGACCTCCGCGGCGGACGGAACTAACGGCGTAGGGGGTCCAGCCCTGTTCCCCTGCCATTTCCGCCCGGACGTCCAGGCCCTCCTGCGGCCGGAATTGCCACAGCAACCGAAAGGCATCCTCCTGATCCACCGGGCGGAAATCGATCCCTCGCCCGCCGTCCACACTCCGGCCGCGCAAGTCGGTGGACTGGCCGGGGACGGTCAGCACGATCAGCCGGTACTGCTGCAAATCCGGCACCCAGGTGAGGAATACTTCCCCTTCCAGGGTCCGGCCATCGGCGTAATGGGAACTCTCCGTCATCCGGTACCAGGTGCCGCCAAAGAGCGGCTCCACGCTGATCTCACCGGTGACGGCGACGTTGTTCTCCTGGCCCTGCGTCTCCCACTGACCGGCCAGGAAGGCCGCCGCGCGAAGCCCGCTCTTGACCGCGCCGGCCGCGGCCGGCGGGACTCCGGAACCGGCGGGCGGGCTGGCCGCTCCCTGGCGGACCCGGCTCTCGGACAGGCGGTTCCACCCCCCACTGCTCTGTTGCTCGATGGACATATCCAAGCCGGTACCGGGCAGGATCTTCCAGACCAGGCGCAATGACTCCTGGCCTACGACCGCCAGGGCGAGGGTCCGGCCGTCTCCGCCGGCCGGCCCGCGCAGCACCACGGCCTGGCCGCTGCCCGCAAACTCCAGCATGAAATACCCTTTCGCGTCGGGCTCGTAGGTCAGGGCGATCAGGCAGTCGTCCGCCCGGCCGTCGGGGTACCGGGAGGCTTCCTGGAACAGCAGCCAGGTCCCCTCCAGGCAGGATCTCACCGAGTAGGTCCCGGTGACTATATCCGTCCCCTTGGTATGCCGCAACGCCCACGTCCCGCCATCCATGAAGGCCAGCGGTTGGAGCGCATGCCGGATGGCCTCCAGGTTCTGTTGCCGCTGCTCGGCCGCCCTCTTGGCCAAGGTTCCCGCCGGCAGCCGTCCCGTCCCGTTGCAGGCCAGGCAGGTCATCCCCTGGCCATTGCATCCCGGGCAGATTCCGCTGCCGCGGCAGCTGGGGCATCCGGGCCCGGGCGCCCGGGTCGCGTACAAACCGGAGCAGGTGTTGCACTTACCGATGAACGGCCAGAAGCAGCGGCCGCAGCCGACCCGCCCCGTCCCCTTGCAGGCGGGGCACACATCGGCCAAGACCACTGTCGCAACCAGTGACATGACAAGGAGCAACAACGGAATCCGCATCCGAACCTCCCTCCCGGGGAGTGAACTGATCACTCCGCCTGGGTACCGCATTTACTGACAGCAATTGCTGATAGGGATTTGCATTTCGACAGAGCAGGGCGTCTTGGCGCCATGAGCGGCTCTCCTCTGGGGAAATCACGGATAACCATGCGTCCCACGGTTTTCAACTTCACTGTAAATGGGCGGCGAGGCGGTGTCAAGGCGCGAGGGGCGTGAAGAGCACAGAGCCTCATTCCCGGCGGCGATCGGGCCGGTGCTGTTGCGGGTGCCGGCCAAAGAGGGGAATTCGATGCATCGGACATGGTTGGTCACCTTCATCTCTCACCCTCTCGCTTTGACGTGCTGGAAGAGCCGTGTTGTCCAAAGTGAAGGAGCACCAGGGGTCAGGCCTTGACATGTGACAGGCCCGTTGTGAAAGAGGGCCGTGGATTCGATTGGGAATCTCCGGGCACGCATTGGGCCACAAGGGCTCCGAGGGTCGGTAGAGTGGGTCGCGACTAGGTCGAAAGCAGGCACGGACCGCACTATTCTAACCTTGGAATAGTGGGCAAAATCGGCGCCGTCTACGCCGAATGCGGGGCATCACCGGCCGGGCTCCTCGGCAGGAGTCGGCAGTCCGGACTGAACCCCTAACCCTGAACCCCGGAACCTGCGGGCGGAGCGAGCCGGCAGTCGGCTGTCGGCTGGCAGAGAGCAGAAAGCTGAGAGCTGCCGCACAGCGGCTATGTGCCCACTCCACCGCGCAGATTCTCGTTCGGCAACTTCGGAAGCGGCGCCTGCGGTTCCCCGCAACTTGGCGTTTCGCCTACATCCCGACGCCGCGTCGTAACCTTCCTCAATGCGCTTTCTGCACCAAGGCACCCTAGTTGCCATCTGTTCCCCTTCGCTCCACCTCGCCGATTATCCGGCGCTTTCCCAATGTCCCCCAGTTGCTTTCCATTTCAAGGTCAAACACCGAGCCTCCACTGTTTCGCCGCTTGAAACGGCGGTCGGCAATGGCTACTTTCACGCATTCGTCACACCGGGCGCAGAGACACCGGTCTGGGGGTGTCAACGATCCACGTAACGAAGGAGACCGTACCGTGACAAAGCATGTGCTCTGCGCTGCTGTCCTCCTCGCTGCCCCGTTTCCGGCTGCCAGCCAGCAGTCGTTTGAGGGATTGACGCTGGTATCACCGAGCTTCTCAACGAGCACCTACCTGATTGACATGGCCGGCTCCACCGTGCGCACCTGGCATGGCGCCGAGAACCCGGCGAGCACCGCCTATCTGCTGGAGGACGGCTCACTGCTGAGACCGTGCATAGACCCTGACGGGCACTTCCCGGGAGCTGGAGCGGGAGGGCGGGTGCAGCGGATCGATGCGGATGACAGCGTCATCTGGGATTTCACCTTCTCGGACTCAACCCATCAGCAGCACCACGACATTAGACCACTTTCCAATGGCAACATCCTGTTGATCGCTTGGGAGAAAAAAACCATCGAGGAGGCCCAAGCAGCAGGTCGGCAGGACATAGACAACGAGATGTGGCCTACGCTCATCGTGGAGGTTGAGCCCCAGGAGCCCACAGGGGGAAACATCGTATGGGAGTGGCATCTATGGGACCACCTCATTCAAGACGTTGATCCGGAGAAGTCCAACTACGGAACCGTTGCAGAGCATCCGGAACTTATGGACATCAACTTTGGCGATGTTGGACTTGGACACCAGGGAATTGGCGACTGGATCCATGCGAATGCTGTCGACTACAGTGAAGAGCTTGATCAGATTGTCTTTAGTTCACGTAGC
Source organism: Candidatus Eiseniibacteriota bacterium (assembly GCA_025453925.1). Taxonomy (GTDB): domain Bacteria; phylum JAFGKV01; class JAFGKV01; order JAFGKV01; family JAFGKV01; genus JAFGKV01. The sequence goes on from JALOPK010000123.1 coordinate 5,106, forward strand.
ATGAATGAATTCTACGTCATTGATCACAGCACTACAATAGATGAAGCTGCGGGTCACACAGGTGGAAACGCTGGAAGGGGTGGGGATCTTCTCTATCGCTGGGGGAATCCTCAGGTGTACGATAGGGGAACTCCTGCCGACCAGCAGTTCCAGGTTGTTCACGGCGCGAACTGGATTGATCGAGGTCTGCCAGGTGAAGGTAACATCCTCGTTTTCAACAACGGAGACCGGTCGGGCACGGCGAACGACTATTCTGTTGTTGAGGAAATCGTCCCTCCTCTTGAATCGAGCCTACGCTACTACATAGCACCGGGTGCTGCCTTTGGCCCCTCTGGTCCGGCGTGGACGTACGGTGGACCTGGCGGCTTCTACGGTGGGCCGGTGCAGTGCGGCGCCTATCGATTGCCAAACGGGAACACCCTCGTCTGCAAGACAAACACCGGCTACGTATTCGAAGTCACGCATTCGGGAACGACGGTGTGGGACTACGACATTCCGGGGCGTATCGCGCGAGCGCCGCGCTACTGGGTTGATCTCAGGGCGACTCTGGCGGGAGGGGCCCTGGAGCTGGAATGGCAATCGCGGCCCGGAGTTGCGGCCTATTGGGTATATGGAGCCGAGAATCAAACGTACTTTGCACCCGGTCTCGTACCCCTATTCGCGGGAAGGGTCGCCATCGTGCCCTCCGGGATCACCACGTGGTTCAGTCCCGCAGGCATAGGCGACCCGGCACACAACTGGACGTACATGGTCATGGCCGTGGACGAAGGCGAGAGCGTACTCGCCAGATCGAACCGAGTGGGCGAGCAGGAGTTCGCATTCGGCACGCCATAGCCGCGTGCCAACGGAGGCTCTTCGATCGTAGGGTAGCCCTCCAACATGATATGTGAGACAGCCCTGCCCCTACGCAGCTCCTTCGAATTCCATGGTATGGAGACTATGCATAGGGGGCAGGTCGTGTCCACACATCAGAACCCGACACCGAGCCGCGCCTCACTCGGGCTACGGTGATACCCCTTCCCTTCCGATTGCCACGAATGCCTCAAATCCCACAATCGCCTACCTGACCCCAGACCCCACCCGTGCCCCTGAACCGCTCTACAGCCCGCTCCTGCGGGGCCTGGAGGAGGCGAGGGTTGCTCCCCGCTCGATGAGGGCGTACCTTACAGATAGTGATGACGACGTCACCGTATCATGTGGCATTCGCCACGCGAAACGAGGGCGCCTTTCGCCGGCCGGCGGCAAGGAGCGTGAGACATGTGCGGACTGATCGTGAATTCGGGCATCCCCAACCTAGCGTGTGCCGTCGCCGCGGTCGGTGCCCTGCTGTCGGTCGTGGCGCCTGCGCCAGCTGCAGCGCTCCAGGTCGAGACTGTTGAATCGGAGTCTATGGTGTGGTCCACCTCGGTCAAGGTCGACTCCGCATCCTACCCGCGTATCGCGTATGTCGACCTCCACCTCAACGACCTGCGTTATGCTTACCGCGATGGGGACGGGTGGCATGCGGAGATAGTCTGCGATTGGGCGGTGGCCTCGTCGGCCGGTGTGGCGCTCGACGTGGGTGGCGCGTCCCACCTGTGCTGCTATCAGTCCGTGCCCGGCTATTATGAACGGCTTCTCTACTTCCCCCCGACCGAGGCCGGATGGGACCAGGAGGTCGTCGACGCTTCCCACGGATCCGCATCCCTGGCGTTTGACGGGTCCGAAAACCCCTGTCTGAGCTACCTGAGCTACGGAACGTTCCCCGATCCTGACCGTGACCTCCGTTTCGCCCAGAGGGACGCCACGGGGTGGCTCACGGAGACCGTTGACAGCGAAGGGGATGTGGGTTTGTACACATCCCTTGCCTTCGATGATCAGGGGAGGCCCCACATCAGCTATTTCGACAACTCGCAGGGTGATCTGGCCTACGCCTGCCGGACAGCACTCGGGTGGACGTGCATCCGCGTCGACGTCACCGGCACGGTGGGGCAGCACACGTCGCTGGCACTCGACCCCGAGGGTTTCCCGCATGTCAGCTACTACGATGTCACGAACTCGTCGCTGAAGTACGCGCATCAGGACGCCGTGGGGTGGCACATCGACATCGTCGACAACAACGGCGACGTGGGCCAATTCTCGTCCATCGCCCTCGATGGTAATGGACTGCCCCACGTCAGCTACTACGATGCAACCGACCAGAATCTGAAGTACGCGTGCAAGCGCGAAGATGGCTGGCATGTGCGCACACTGGATAGCGAAGCAACCATCGGATTGGGTACTTCGATCGCTCTCTCGACAGCCGGATTGGCCCACATCAGCTACGGGGGCTTCCCCGAGTCGGTGGTCAAGTACGCCTATGTCGACGACATCACCATCTCCGGCGAACTGGGGATGGGCCTGATCACACTGCGATGGGACGCGGTGCCCGGCGCGCATGAATACTGGGTGTACGGTGCAGCCAATCTGCCCTGGTTCCAGCCGGGGGCTGGCCCGGCCTATGCGCATCGCGTGGCCGTGCTCCCGTCAGGAGCGACCGAATGGTCAAACGGCGCCGGTGTGGGAGACCCGCTGGAGCAGTGGACCTATCTCCTCCGAGTGATGCGCGCGGGCGAGGCGCAGCTTGCCATCTCCAACCGGATAGGCGAACACGACTTCGCCGTGGAAAACCCGGACTCCCCGTGACGGCTTTGGGCTGCCTGAGTGTCAGCCGACAGGGCCACGGCATGGAACCGATGATCATCGGGGGTCCAGACGGACCAGGGGCAGTGCGCCGGGCGAGATGGCCCGTCATGAGCCTTGCACCCGATGGGTGACCGACGCGGATCAGCAGGAGCTGATCGCTACCCCATCTGAGAGATGTAACGGGTGCGGAGAGAGACGAAGGAACGACGGTTGATCCAGCACCTGCGGATGTTGGGCGTGCCCGATGAAAAGGCGTTTCCCCTCTCCCACCTCCAGTGTCGTTCGACTTCCAACACTCAGCACTCAACACTGGGACGGAGTCCCGACCCCCTTGACCCGCGCTCGAATGGGTGACCCCAAGGTGCTCCCAGCACCCGCGACCAGGCTGGCTACTGCCGCGGGGCGACTTCTCCGCCCTGACGGCGAACACGACGACCCTGCCCAAAGGCCCCCGACTCACAACTCCCAATCGAACTCCCCTACCCTGTCGGACTCGGCCGACGTGTTGCCGTTGGCGTCGACGGCTTTCACCAAGTAGATGAAGTTGACCGACGGATTGAACGACAGAGTGTCGGCATGGCTGGTGCCAGAGGTAACGGCAAGCGATTCCGAGGACGTGGGCACAAAATGGGCCGTTTCACTGCGACACACGATGTAGTAGTCCACCGTCTCCGGCGCACCGGTTGTGTCGGTCGTCACGGCCGACCATTGGAGCACAAGCAGACTCCCTTCCCAACCTGCCGCGCTCCGGATCAATCCTCGTCCCATCAGGGTCGTCCCGACATCCCTCCTCGACTCCCGCCACGACGAGCTCCGCGTAGCGTTGCCAGACCCCAATCCGGCGGAATAGCACGACGCCGGACACCCTTCGGGATCATGGGAAGTTTGCCAAACTGCGCACGCTGTTTGTTCTTGCAGCCCGTGCCTCGCCACTCCCCATCCTCAGGAGGGTACTTATGCGCACCCCGCGATTGCTCGGTCCGATGGTCGTGATTATCGCCCTCACACACCGGACACGAAGTTCCGCCTGGGCTCCGTCACCAAGCAGTTCACCGCTGCGGTGATCCTCCAGCTTGTCAATGAGGGCGCGGTCTCGTTGGACAGCACCATCAGCTCTTATCTCCCACACTACCGCGCAGACACGGGAAGACAGGTCACCATCCATCACCTCCTCTGCCACCAGTCGGGCATTCCGAACCTGACGGCCGATCCCGAGTATCCCCAGTTCAGCCGGCAGCCGTTCTCAGCCGAGGAGATCATCAAGGGACGCTGCAGCGGTAACCTGGAGTTCACGCCCGGTGCGGAGTTCCGCTACAGCAACAGCAACTACGTAATCCTCGGCGGTATCATCGAGGCCGTGACCGGGACGCCATACGAGGCAGTCCTTCGGACTCGGATCTTCGATCCGCTGCACATGGACGCGTCAGGCTATGATCGGGATGATCTCATCATCCCGCACCGTGCGCGAGGCTACGAGCCGGCCCCCGAGGGA
>JALOPK010000124.1 GCA_025453925.1 Candidatus Eiseniibacteriota bacterium
GACCTTGAGACGATCCGCTTGCGCGTCCTCTCCACGGATGCGTCGGTGCATCTCCTCGTGGATGGACGGGTGCACGGCGTACTCCACTATGGACAGGACGTGGTGGTATCGCGATCACCTCACGTCGTACGGTTGCTCCAGCGGGCCGGCAGGACCTTCTACTCCGTGCTCCGGCAGAAGCTCGGCTGGGCCGCCACCACGGGGGAGTGAATGCTCGCCGCGTTGCGCCTCAGTGATTTCCGGGTCGTCGAGCGCCTGGAGTTTGCGCCCGGAGACGGTCTCAACGTCGTTACCGGAGAGACCGGCGCGGGGAAGTCGGTGCTGGTGGGGGCCCTGGAAGCCGCTCTGGGTCAACTCCTGGACGTAAACGATATCCGCGCGCCGGCGGAGTTTTCCGCGGTGATTGCGGAGTTCGTCATCGCGGCAACAGACCCCGCACGGGAGCGTCTCCGTGAGCTCCTTCCCGATTGGACGGGTGGTGCTTTGGCCATTGAACGGCGGGTGCATCAGGGCGGAAGGACCTCCTGTCGGATCGACGGCCGGGTCGTCAGCAGGGAGACGCTGATGGCGGTAGGGGACTGGCTGGTAGATATCCACGGCCAACACGGCCACCAGCTGTTGCTCTCGCCGGCCGCCCAGCTCGATGTGCTCGACGAGTTTGCGGGTCTCACGAGTCAGCGGCGCCAGCTGGGCGACTCTTACCGGCAGTGGGTCGAACTCAAGCGGCGCGTGAAGGAAATGCGTGAGGCCGCGGATCGGGCGGACCAGGAGGCGGACCGCCGCGCGTTCCAGCTGGGGGAACTGCGCGCCGCGCGACTGACCCCAGGAGAGATCGAGGCGCTGGAGCGTGAACTCCGCATCCTCTCGACGGCACACCATTGGAAGACTGCGTGTCTCGAGGCACGGGAGATCCTCCTCGAGAGCGATGACTCGGTAATCGGCCGGACCATCCGTGTGGTGCGCACCTTGCAGGATCTTGCCGGGCATTTCCCCGATGTCCATCGGGCCCTTGGCGGCGCCGAAAGCGCCGTGGTTGAACTCCAGGAACTCGCCGATGTGCTCCGCGCCCTTGATTCGCAGCTCCAAGCCAACCCGGAGCGCCAGCAGGAAGTGGAGGAGCGTCTCGGCCTCCTCATCGGTTTGGAGAAGAAACACGGTCTGAGTCATGACGGTCTCTTCGGGCTGCTCGGCCAGCTCGAACACGAAGCGTCGGCGGGCATTGATGCCCGCAAGGAGCTGGCGCGCATGGAGACTCGCACGGAAGAGGTGCGCGGAGAGCTGGAGGAGCGGGCTTCGGCAGTCAGTATGGAGCGCCTTCGCGCAGCCGAGCGGCTAGTTCCCCGGGTCGAGGCCGAATTCGCGGCGCTGGGTCTGGAACGGGCCCGTTTCGCGGTACGGCTCGCCCCTCAGCCGGTCAAGGATGGATTCGCTGGCGACGCCAAGGGGAAGGAGCGGGCGGTTTTCCTCTTTTCGGCCTCGCCGGGCGACGAACCCCGGGAGTTGGCCAGGGTCGCGAGCGGCGGCGAGCTTTCGAGGATCATGCTTGCCCTTAAGTCCGTGCTCGGCGCGGTCGATCCTGTCGGCACCATGGTGTTCGACGAGATCGACACCGGCGTCGGGGGGGGATTGGCCCGGGTTGTCGGAGAGAGGCTGAAGGCATTGGCGTGCCACCGACAGGTGCTGTGCGTCACGCATCTCGCGCCCGTGGCCGGCAGCGCGCATCACCACTTCGTGGTGGAGAAGAGGCCCGGGGACCGCGTCACCGTCGACATCCGCCGGGTACACGGGGAAACGCGAGTATCCGAGATTGCCCGCATGCTGGGAGGCTTTCCCATTTCTGAGGAGGCCCGCATGCACGCGCGCGCTATGGTCTCAGGGGGAGAGGAGGAGAAGACGAATGAACGCTCTGAGGTATGACTACCGGGACGTTTTCGGCGCGGCCGCCATGGGGTTGCGGGTGCGGAAATGGATGGTCGCTCTGCCCGGTGTTTCCGCCGGACTCGTGTGGTGGTCGCTGTGCGGGTGGGCGGCGCTGATTGCCCGAGGCCTCTCGCCGGCCCTGGTGTGGAACGTGTACGGGCCCGTGCCCTGGCCGTCCCTCTCCAGCCTCGGAGGCATCCTTCCTGCCACGCTGTGGGGGCTGGGCATGGCGGGCGCCGCCGTGACATGGATGCTCGCCTTTTCCGCGGTCGGCCGCGTTACCTACCAACAGCTCAAGGGCAATGACTTCTACAGCCTCGCCGAAGCGTGGCGGTTCACGCTGCGCAAGTGGAAGGCGCTGGTGTTTCCCCCTGTGCTCCTCTCGGCCGGTGGGGGAGCCCTACTGCTCGCGCTGTTCGTGCTCTCCATTTTGGGCGGATTGTGGCTCCCTCTGTGGGGGATAGTCTTCCCGCTCGGACTACTGGCGGCCCTCTCGCTGCTCTATCTCGTCGTGGTGCTGGCCGTGGCGATCACCATGGCCCCGGCGGTAGTGGCGTCGAGCGCCAGCGAGACACTGGAGACCACCTTCGAGCTTTTCAGCCTTCAGAGTTCCCAGGGTAAGCGGATGTGGTTCTACACCGCCCTCAGCGCCATCGTGTCGGGCGTCTACGCCGCCGCGTTGGGCTTCCTTCTCGGCGTGGGCACCCTTGCTGCCTCCTGGGCCCTCGACATGGGACAGGGCGGCGCCGTCGGCCGGCTGCTCCGGGCCTCGCTGGGGTGGTCTCCGCGATTGGCCGCCGCGATCAATGGCGTTCCCGGTGTGCTCGACTCGTTTCTGATCGGCATAGGGATTTCTCCGGCGATGACCCATCGCTCGTATGTGCTCACGCCCCCCGCGAGCACATTTGGCGGCGTGTCGCTGGCACTGATGTTTCTTCTCCTTCTCCTCTTGATTCTTGCGCAATTCGTGACTGCGTATGCGACCAGCCAGACGACTGCCTATGTGGTGCTCCGCCAGCTCAAGGACGACCAGAACCTCCTCGAGGAAGATCTGGAGGAGTAGGCGTATGATGAAGCGGGATCGCGAAGCCCGGGTCACGTCGCGAGGGAAGCATCCTCGACCATGAGGTACCTGATCGACGGGTCGAATGTGTTGGGCGCAAAGGGTGAGCTGGGTTGTTCCGGGAGCGCCGAACGACTTCTGGGCAACGTCGAGCGCTTCTGCAGGACGGGCCACGCGACCTCGGTGGTGGTGTTCGACGGGATGGATGGGCACAGACCCGGGCGCATGTTCCGCTACGGAGAACGGGTGTGGGTCCGCATCCCGCCTGCCAGCGAGCAGAGGGATCGGGCAGACCGGGAGATCATCTCACTTGTCAGGCGTCATGAGGGCGATACCGTGGTCACGAGCGATGCCTCCCTCGCCGGTGCAGCCCGCGCCCTGGGAGCGGGAGTAATCGATGCGCAGGCCTTCCTCCGCCGGCTGACGACCGTCACCATCACCGGCAGTGAAAAGGATGCCGCCGCCACCGGCATCGACAATGCGGAGCTTCTCCGCCTGTGGGCGGCCTCCACGGAGGAACCGACATGAGCTGTTCTCCCACCCCGGTGCCGCCACCCGATTCCACGCCCGGGATCACCATACTCGTGCCGGCCTCCACATCGGCGGTCCGCGCGGCGGCCGCAGCGGTGCGGGGGATTGTCGAAACGGCCTTGCCGTGTGATGATGCCGACCGCGTGGAGGTCGTCGTCGCCGAGGTCGGCAACAACATCGTGGTCCACGGATTCGGTGGCAGCGAAGGAAACGCACCAGGCCGGGAGTTTTCCGTTTCCGTCCACATGGGGGAGAGGGACCTCGTTCTGGAGTTCCGTGACGACGGCCCACCGTTCGATCCGGTCACGACACCGCCAGGCACTCCGGAGCAGAGCATCGCCCGGGGAGGCGGGGGCCTCGGCCTCTACATCATGCACCGTGTCATGGACGAGCTTGCCTACCAGCGGATCGGCGACCGGAACGTGCTCCGCCTCGTGAAGCTACGGCCTCCCGCGCATCCTTCGTGCTGAGGTCCGCCCTGCCCTGACGGCGTGAGCAGACTCATCGGGGAATCGCCCCCCACGGTGGACTTCCGGTGTCGTGGGGGCTATGTGCTGTGCGACAGCGGCGCGACCACGTACCGGTCGTCGCTGCCGGGCTCCAGCCGGGCATAGAACAGGAGCACCTCGACATCGGGGAATCGGTCGTGCAGGATGCGGCGCGCCTCGAGAAGGTCTTCCTCGTGCTGACGGGCCTCCGCCTCGGGCGTCGGCAGACCCAGCGGACCATACGCCCCGCAATCCTGGTGGTTCACCAGGAGAATGCGCCCCACGCGGTGAAGCTCGACGGACACCGCGAGATCCCTCATCAGAGACTCGTCAAAGCCGGGTCGGGGACGAACGAGGTCCTGGATGCTGCCCGCCCGGCACATGATATCGCAGTCAACACCCTGACTCCGCACGAAGTCCGCCACACAATTGCGGCCATCGGCTCGCTGGTGCAGTCGGAAGTCCTCACACGTAACGAGTGCTGCTCCGCAGTGATGCATGGCCTTTCCACTCCTCCTCCGGGCATGGCCCAGGCAGTCTGGCGCTGGCCGCCACGGCTTCAGAGGGTGTTCCCCTCGGCAGAAGGCCGGAAGGCAGGCAGCGGCACTGTTGACACCGGGGGCAGCACTCACTGCCCCCGCGAGACGATCCCGCCGGGAACATCCCGTCGGGCCTTGAACGAAGGGTCTCCCCGAAACCACGTTTGTCCGAGCGCGGACAAACGCCCGTGATGTTGGGAAGGCTCGCCGGGGAGGTACAGCGAGCCGACAGGCCACGGCCATCCATGGGCCTGTGCCGGCTTCTCCCGGTCGCTCCAGCCCGTTCGGCCCGCACGCCCGGGTAGCCCCTCGACGCTTTCTTGACCCACCGACCCTCTGAACAGAGCCCGGGCGACTCGCATGTCCGGGCATGACCCCATACGCCAGACCGGCAGGACTCAAATCAGTGACGTCTTGTGTTGATACTCCTTCCGCAGGCGCCGCACGATGGCCACATCCCCCGGGTTCGCCTGAAGCGCCTCCCGCAGCACGTCGATGGCGCTGTTGACCGCGGAGAGGTTCCTCACCAGCGCACTCGCAGCCTGTGCCGCAGGAGTTCCCCGACGCCTGTGCAACTCGCTCACCAGGTCCGCGGCGGCGGCAGAGACCTCCCTCTCCGCAGGATCGAATGTCGCGAGAATCACGTCGGCGTTCTGCGCCGGATTGACGTTCGTTCCCTCAACCAGACGAACCCCGTGGCGATCGAAAATGCCGACGAGCGCCAGCAGAAGCACTGCGGCGACCAGCAACGGGCCTCTCCATGCGGGACGCGTCGCGGCGCGACGCTCCCGAGGCTCAAGCCGGGAGAGGACCCCGGTCCACAGGTCTCTTGCCGGCCGCATCTGCACGGGGAGTCGCGCGGTCTGTTCCCGGAGGGCGCGAAGGTCATCAACATCCCGGCGACATCGCGCGCACTCGACAAGGTGTGCGTGCAGCCGCTTCCTGGCGGTCCCGTCGAGATCGCCGTCAACATAGGAGTCCACGTGCTCGGACGGATGCTCGCTCACCGCTCCAACCTCCCGCGCAACAGTCTCCGCGCACGATGGAGCTGTCCCTTTGATGTTCCCACGGTCGTACCCGTCATCTCAGCGATCTCGTGATGCTCGTAGCCTTCGATATCGTGCAGCACGAACACCGCTCGGGCTCCATTCGGCAAACTGGCGATTGCCCGCTCCAGGTCAAGCCTCGTCCCCGGGTCATGCTGGTGGGTCTCCGAGTCGCCGCGCATGTGGTCGGGGACGCCGTCCGATGATCCGTCCTCTCCTTCCGCCGAGACCTCATGGAGGCGGAGTCTGCCCTGGGAACGCTGGCTTTCGACCACCACGTTGACCGTGAGCCGGTAGAGCCACGAGTAGAATCTGGCGTGACCTTGAAACGTGCCCAGGCGTTCCCACGCGCGTACGAAGGCGTCCTGGGCCAGTTCTTCCGCGCGGACGGGATCGGCTACCAGCCTGACGCAGATCGCATACACCCGGCCGATGTGTGTCCGATAGAGCCGCTCGAATGCGGCGAGATCACCCCGCGCGGCCCTTCGGACGAGCAGGGCCTCCTCGATGTTCAGAAGCGGCCCCACGGCCCCTCTCCTGACGGCCGCGCAGCCGCCCCGCCGTTTTCGGGAGCGCAGGCGTGCAACGCGGGCGGGAGAACGCGGCGACTCACGAGGACCGGTGGCCTGCGCGAATGGAGGGGCGCGAGGAATGGACCTGCGCGGTGCATCATCACCACCTCACGGGGCTTCCGGGCAGCCCGCGGCCAGCATGCGATGCGGGGGCGACACGGGAACATGGCGTATGAACCTCATCCGTCCGCAGGCGTGAGTCGTCTCGCTGACTGCGCCGCCGTCTACTCCCTCGCGGTGTACCCAAGAATGGATCGCGCCATACTGAACAGCGAGAATGCCTTCGACTGGCGGGGCGTGGGTACGAGCCGCGCGATGTCGCCGCCATCCCAAACCGCCCGGGGCAATTCCTCGGAGACGGCTCGAGCATACTCCTCACCGCCCAGTCTTACGATGCGACGGTACGCACGAGTCCACATGTCTCCCCGGGCGGGAGGACCATGGAGGTCCGACCCGAGGAGGTGGATCAGGTGGTTCCTCACCATGAACTCCGCGAACTTCCGGATCCGGCCTCCGTGGAGGCCCAGGAGAGAACCAAGGTCAAGCTGGGCCAGAATACCCTTGGAGTACCACGATCGCACCTCCATGAGGTCGCGGTGGAGGGGGTAGCAGCGCTCGGGGTGCGCCACGATGGGCGTGACTCCGAACTCCGTCAAGTGCTCAAGGGTCGTGAACGCAAACCACGGGATCTCGCGACCCGAAAACTCCACGAGGAGGTAGCGCTGCTCGGCTCCGAGCCCGAGAAGCTCTTGCCTCTTGACCCGCTCCGCCAGGCCCTGGTGAATCATGACCTCGTTTGCCACGCCGACGTCCAGGGCGATGGACTCCGCCGACAACGCCTGGCGGACCTCTGCGAGAGTTGCATGAACTGCCGCGACGGGAACGTCGTAGATTCCCGGCATGTGGTGCACAGTCGCGATGGCGTGGGTCACGCCTTCGGAGGCCAAGTACCTCGCCAAGGGAATCGATTCCTCGATGGACGAGCATCCATCGTCCAGGCCGGGAAGAAGATGCACATGCACGTCGATCACGAAATCCTCACGGGGCACGATACGGGCAAAGCTGACTCCGCAAACCTCCCAAGTACGGACGATGGAGGCCTCGGGTCAACGCGGATGACCAAGTCTGGTCGGCGCCGTATCTTAGCCTCCTCTTTGCTGACGGGCTGTTTCCGTGCGCCCGCCAGTCCCGGCCAACCCCACGATGCGGGGCTTGGGATTCCGGCGCGCCCGTTCGTAACGAAGGATGCACGATTGGAGATCACCCATGCACGCCACTGTCGCTCTCGCAGTTCTCTTGCTCGCCGCCAACCTGCACGCAGCCCGAATCACCGTGGAGGCAACGGTGCCTGGGGATTCCAGGGAAGCAGGCATCGAGGCGGTTCAGGCGGCGCTTCGCGCGGTGGTTGACTCGGCGGTCGTGCGCGTCATCGGGCCGGAGTTGTGGTCGCAGTTCCCCCGCGACATCGAGGCCAGGATTCATGCCCGACGCAGGGCATTCGTGACGCACTTCAACATACCTTACATCCCGCCAGAGCGGGATACCCCCTATGACGGGCGAACGTACCGGAGAATCACCGCAGAAGTGGACATCGCCGCGCTGGCAGACAGCCTGGCGGCCATGGGACTGGCTTGGATCAACGAACGCGGCATCGCGCGGCCCTGCGCGCCGGTGACCGTCAATCTCGCCGGGTTCTCGCCGGAAGAGGGGGAGGCGCTGGTCGTCGCGCTCCTGGAACGAGAGACCGTCGCCCGCCGTCTGGGGCCGGCAGTGTCCGACGCAGGGCCCCAGGAGCGATTCCTCGTGCCTGGAGATGCCTGGACCCTGGCGCGGGCTCTCGGCCAACTCGGCGGCAAGAAGTTTGCCGTCGCCGCGGTACAGGGGAACATCATTGACGTGCAGGCCGGCGATGATTCCTCGCAGCGTCCTTCCGAGACGCGCCGGGGTCTCCCCCCTCTGGAGATACGGGAGCTCTGGATCGATGAGGTCTTTCCCGCCCGGCACGCATTGTACCGCACCAAAGCGGTCGGGAGAATCGTACTGGCTCGTCACCAGGGTTCACCTGCGTCCCGCTCGGAACTCGAGATCATCTGCCCCGAGTATCTCGATGTGCCCCTGACCCTGTCTTCCGGTGAGCTCCCCACTTCCGCGCCGACGACGCTTCCTCTCGTCATCCCGTTCTCTTCCGGCAAGCTCATGCGTACCAGAACGGACACCCAGGCAATGATCCGGGTGGTCGCGCGGTGTTGGGGCCCCGAGGGCCGGGATGAGGCCGCCTCGACCGCGACTTTCGTCGTGCATGGCCGCAATGCCATAGACTGGGAGGATGTGCAGTCGGCATGTGCCTTTGTGACGCCAGAGGCCGTCGAGGTGCAGCGAACCACCCGTGCCGCGGCCGGTTTCAACCTCTCCCGGACCGATGCCCTGCCGGGTCGGATGGAGCTCGGGTTCAAGGTAATCCGTGCTCTCACCAGCTGTTCCCTGCACTACGTCGCGGATCCGACCTCCACAGGTTCCGCCTATGACCGGGTGCAGTTCGCTGGTGAGACCCTGGAATTGCGGTCAGGGGATTGCGAGGACACCGCGGTCCTGTTGGCCTCGTGCCTGGAAGGAGGAGACGTGCCGGCGGAGCTCCTGCTCACCAGGGATCACGCTTTCGCGGCATTCTCCACGGGCCTTTACGAGAAGGACGGTTTTCTTGTCTCGCCGGACCGCGATCGATACCTCGTTCGAGACGGCGTGGTGTGGCTGCCTATCGAGACCACGCTGTTGTCCAAGGGTTTCCTCCCGGCCTGGGATGAGGGCGTCCGCACTATCCGTGAGATCGAGGAGTCGGGAGAGTACCTCGAGCGGGTCAACCTCCGTCAGGGTTGGAAGACCTACCCCCCCGCAACGCCCGAGACCATGGGTGACGTGGGGCTGCCCAACGACCAGGGTGCGCAGATCGAGCTTGACGTGTGGGCCGCCCAGCGGCAGCGCGGTCTTGCCGCCATTGAGCGCGGCCTCAGGGCCTCGATGGAGAAGCAGTCCGACGATCACGATGCGGCGTACCGACTGGCCGTGCTGCTGGGGCGCACGGGCAGGATCGACGAAGCCAAATCGCTGTTTGCCAGGATACCCGATGGCCATGCCCGTGGCGCGTGGGCGCGCGTCGGCGACGGCAACTGCGAGCTGATCGCCTCCAGGGCGGACTCCGCGGTCTCCTCCTACACCAAAGCGACCGAGCTGGCGCCCGACGACCCCGTCCCGTGGGTGAATCTCGGCGTGGCGTTCCAGGTCGCCGGCGACGCTGAGGGCGCCGCCGTGGCCATTGGACGCGCCTTGGGGGCGGCAGGGGGGAACGAAGACGCCCTCGCACGGCTTCTTGGTACGAGCCTGGATGAGCTCTCCACCAAGGCTGCCGATGCCGAGAGCAAACGGGCATTGACAGCGGCCGAGATGAGAGCGCTGATGGAGCGAGCACGGGAAGCGCACGCGGGCAAGCGCGTGGCGCAGCGTGGACCGAGCCGGCACAAGTTTGCGGGACGCAAGGCACTGGATCCCGAACAGCGTCTCAAGGCCGAGCGTCTGATCTGCTGGCCCGAGCCTCCGGTCTGAGTTAGATGCTGCGTCTGGCGCGCCACGTCCCCGGACCTCTGGTTGCCGCGGCATGGGCGACCTTGGCGCTGGCCCTCTCCCCGTTGGTACTCGAGGACTTGGAGCTACGAGTGTACGACCTCCGTCAGCGGCTCCAGGGCGCGGACGCCGTCCGGCGAGCGGACATCGTCGTGGTGAACATCGATGAGGCCACGACCGAAGCGCTGGGGTGGCCGCTGCCCCGGGCTCGCTGGGTGGAATGGTTCGGGTGTCTGGGTGCCTTCGAACCGAAACAGGTGGGGTTCGACCTCTTCCTCACGCACCATCTGTGCTCGCCCGGTGACGACACGCTTCTGGCGGCGACAATGGGACAAGGCACCCCGACCGTTCTGGCGGTAGGGCTTGCTCTGCCGGAGAGTCTCTCGGCGAGACTTCCGCAGGGTCCGGAGCCCGCGGACTCACTGCTGCTCCGGTGGTGGGAGCCCCACCCGGAGCTGCAGGCCGACCCACGCATCACCCACTCGCACCGCGTCGAGGAACGGCCGCTGGCGGTGCTCGTCGAACAGGCGGCCGGTGCCGGCAACGCCGCGGTGGATCCCGATCGCGATGGTGTGATCCGACGACTGCCTCTGGTGACCGAGTACGGCGGGTATCTTGTTCCGAGCTTCAGCCTGGCCATGATGCTGGAGCAGGAAGGCGTGGCCTTCTCACAATGTGCGTTTGTCCCTGGCGCAACGTTCACCATTCCCGGGCGACCGCCGATACCGCTGGATGCATCGTCACGCATGATTCTTCGATACAACGGCCCTCCGGGGACGTTCCGCTCCTTTGGGCTGTTCCAACTCTTCGACCTCATGGAGCGAGCCATCATCGACCACGACGCGGTCGCACTCCGGGAGCTGGAATCCCTGAGGGGCGCGCTCCTCATTGTCGGAGTCACCGACGCCGCGCAGATGGACCTTCCGGCAACGCCCGTCCATCCTCGGTTCCCGGGCCCCGAGATCCAGGCCACCGCCCTGGACAACCTCATGCGTTCCCACCACACACGGCGGCTCGCTTTCGGCTGGGAGGCTGCCGCGGCCCTGGCGCTGGCCCTCCTCGGGGCACTGGCCGGCCTGAGGCTTCGCCCGGCGCCGGGCGCCATGCTCGCGTTGCTGCTGGCGATCGCCTACGTCATTGGGGTCTTCCTTCTGGGAGCGCGGGCCGGATTGTGGCTGGGTACGGTGGTACCCCTCGTGGCTCTGGCGGGCAGCTACGGCACCAACGTGACCCTGGAGCGTCTGGCGCGGGAGAAGGAGCAGCGTCTCGTCAAGGATGCATTCGGCAAGTACGTGTCCCCGGGAGCCTTGAAGCAGCTTCTGGACGATCCCGCGTCGGTGCTCGGGCGGCGAGGCGAGAAGAAGGAGATCACGATCCTCTTCTCCGATGTGAAGGGTTTCAGCGCTCTCTGCGAGGGGCACGAACCCGATCCGCTGCTTACCCAGCTCAACGAGTACCTGAGCGAGATGACCGACATCGTATTCTCCCACGGCGGCGCGGTGGACAAGTTCATGGGGGACGGTCTCATGGCCTTCTTCGGCCACCCGGTGTCGGCGCCCGATCATGCCCGGCGCGCCGTGGCGGCGGGACTGCAGATGCAGCGGCGGCTGATCGAACTCCGCAGGACCTGGGAAACCGAGAAACGTCTGGACTTCCACATCCGGATCGGGATCAACTCGGGCGAGGTGATCGCCGGTAGCATGGGCGGCGGGCGCAAGATGGACTATACCGTCTTCGGCAGAAGCGTGAATCTTGCCCAGCGCCTGGAGAGCGGCTGCGATGTCGACGGAGTGCTGGTGAGCGGGGACACGCTCTCTCGCGCCGGAATCGACCCCGTGACGGCCACGGCCAAGACCATCACCGCCAAGAATATCGGTGAGGTTACCGCTTACCAGGTGTCCATCGACACGGACCGCACGCAGCACACCCGGAGCTGATACCGCACACGGCCGGCACGCGGCGGATCATCCGAGACCACACGCCTTCAGGAAGGTCGACCGCGGGACGGTCGACGCGGCCGCCCGAGCCGCCGTCACCTTGGCTGCGCCCTGCTCATCTCCTCCGTCGGGGGATATGGCGGCGCGGCGCGGGAGGTCTGACTGCGACGGGACGCTCCATCCGCGGGACCTCCTCCGTTTTGATTGCCGGCGCGTGCAGCGCCTGCTGGTAGAAATCGTCGACCAGCATGGCGATGACGGCCGCCTCTTCTTCGTTCTCGGCGAGGCTTCGCGCGAGGGGAACAAACCGTTGGCTCCGCTCCGTCTTCAGCTTGTCACGCTCGCGGAGGCGGGCCTCGAGGAGCGCGGTCACGCGCTCCGCAACGACCGTCTGGACATCGACATCAGTAGGCAGAGGACGCCGTTGCATGTCGATCCCATAGTGTCGGGCGATATTGCGCAGTGCATGCTCCTCATCAGGACCGCCTACGAGTGTCATCGCGACACCGGGCGCGCCGGCTCGGCCCGTGCGGCCCGCGCGATGGATGTAGCCCTCGATGTCTTCGGGTATCTCGTAGAGCACCACGTGGGAGAGTTCCGGTATGTCCAATCCACGCGCCGCAACGTCGGTGGCAACCAAGAACCGGAGCGTACCTTTTCGAACGCGTTCGAGGACTCGTTCGCGGTCACTCTGGGTGAGGTCGGCGCTGAGCTCGTCGGCATCATAGCCGAAACGCTGCAGGACCACCGCCACGTAGTGCACCTCAGCCTTGGTGTTGCAGAAGATAATCGCCGAAGAGGGGTTCTCCGTTTCGATGATCCTGACCAATGAGCGGTCTTTGTCCATACCCGGTACCACGTAGAAGACGTGCTCCGTGTCCGTCACGTGGACATGGTCGCGGCTGAGCGAAAGGAACTCCGGAGCGCGGATGAACTCCCGTGCGGTGCGCAGGACCTGGCCGGGGAAGGTGGCCGAGAACATGCAACCCTGGATCTCGTGGGTGGGCAGGAATCGTTGGATGCGGCGCATGTCGGGGTAGAACCCCATGGACAGCATCCGGTCAGCCTCGTCGTAGATGAGAGTGGTCAGGTGCTCCAGAACGAGCGTGCGCCGCAGCAAGTGGTCGAGCACGCGGCCGGGAGTCCCGACGACGATGTGCGCTCCCTGTCGCAGCGCTTCCATCTGGGCGCCGTAGCCGACACCGCCGTACACCGCGGCCGTTCTCATGCCCTCAGTTCCGCAGAGCGTGGTCGCCGCCTCCCACACCTGGCGCGCCAGTTCCCGAGTGGGAACGAGCACCAATGCCTGGCAGTTCGGCTGGCCCGGGTCGAGCCTCTCCAACATCGGGAGCACAAACGCGCCGGTCTTGCCGCTGCCCGTCCGGGCCTGGATCATCATACTGCGTCCGGCGAGGAGGTGGGGTATCGCCTTCGCCTGCACCGGCATCAGCTCAGTCCAGCCAGCCCGCGCAGCCGCGCGGCGAAGCCGGTCCGGGAGCTGTTCGATCGTCACATCGCCTGAGGCTTCCTGTGTTTCGCGTGGGGTGTCGCCCGCATTGCCGTTTTCCATGAGGTGCTGATTCCTGCTCCATTCTCGGGGGGTCTGTCGTAGAATCCCGTCGTCCAGGCGGGCTACCGTGGTGCCACGCACCAACTCCGGCACAACTTAGCGTTGACGCTCTTCTGGGGCAAGCCGCCTGACAACGCACGGGCCGCCGCGTGTCCCAGAGGCTGAGTGGTCTCCTGAGACCGAAATCCGTCTGATCAGGCCAGGTCTCGGCACTGTCGCCCCGTCTCTCCGGCAGATCAGGCGAGACCTCAACGGCGTGGAACGCAAGATCTGGTGTGCATAGATTCACGTGATGGTCACCGGTCATCGGTGTGGAGGATGACG
>JALOPK010000477.1 GCA_025453925.1 Candidatus Eiseniibacteriota bacterium
TGGTCATCGCCTATGGTTCGGTGTCTCGATCGGCGAGGCGGGCCGTACGGGAAGCCCGTCAGCGAGGAGTCAAGTGCGGTCTGGTTCAGCTCATCACATTGTGGCCCTTTCCCCGCCAGATGGTGGAGCCGCTCCTTGGGCGGGTCCGGGCGGTCCTGGTGCCCGAGCTCAACATGGGCCAGATGTCACGCGAGGTCAAACGGGTCAATCAGGGAGCAACACGCGTGGAGACCCTGAACCGGCTGGACGGAAACCTCATCACGCCAAATGAGATCCTGACAAGGATTTTGAGACTTTAGACCCGAAACCCGAAAGTCGAAACAAGGCTTCCAGAATGGCAGAGGTCACCAAGCTCATTCACAAGTACCTGCGGCACGACAAGAAGTTTCCCCACGTGTGGTGCCCCGGCTGCGGCAACGGGATCCTGCTGGGATCGCTGATTCGCGCCATCGACCGGACGGGCTACGAGAAGGACGACATCGTCCTCGTTTCCGGCATCGGCTGCGCCGGACGCCTTCCCGTGTATGTGGACTTCAATACGCTCCACACCACTCACGGGCGCGCGCTCACCTTCGCCACGGGCGTCAAGCTCGCCAATCCCAGGCTGCAGGTCATCGTGGTCATGGGGGATGGGGATGCAACCGCCATAGGCGGCAACCACTTCATCCATGCGGCCCGGCGGAACTTGAACCTCACGGCCATCATCGTCAACAACAGCATTTACGGGATGACCGGCGGCCAGTATTCACCGACGACCCCCTACGGCGCCCTGGCGACGACGGCCCTCTACGGCAACATCGAGCAGGCTTTCTCCATCGCCGAGCTGGCCGTCACTGCGGGTGCGGGCATGGTGGCTCGAGGAACCGTCTACCACGCCTCGCTGCTGGATGACCTCATCGAAAAGGCCATCCTCAAGCGCGGTTTTTCGGTGGTGGAGGTCATCAGCCACTGTCACACCCAGTATGGACGGCGGAACAAGGCCGGGGGCGCCGTGGAGATGCTCCGATGGCAGAAGGAGGCGGCCGTGCGCGTCGAGAAGGCCGCCACCCTGAGCGAAGAGGAGATGCAGGGACGGTTCACCATGGGGGTGCTGGTGGACCGGGATCTTCCCATCTACACCCAGGAATACCGAAGCATTCGCGAAGCCGCGGCGGCTGCGGCATCCCGCGAAGGTCAGCAGCCCGCGGGCTGACACCTTCAAGGCGACAGGTGGACGACATGGAGCGATACGAAATCAGGCTGAGCGGGTCGGGGGGCCAGGGCATCATCACGGCGGCGATCATCCTGGCCGAGGCCGCGGGCATCTACGACGGCAAATTCGTGTGCCAGACCCAGAGCTACGGGCCGGAGGCCCGTGGAGGAGCCAGCAAAGCCGAAGTCGTCATCAGCGACGTGGAGATCGACTATCCCAAGGCCGTGAAGCCCGACCTGCTGCTGGCCATGAATCAGAAAGCCTGCGACACTTACCTTTTCGACATGAAGCCCACGGGCGTCTTGATCGTGGACTCCACCCTGGTTAAACAACTCCCGACGACACGGGCGGTCTCCCTTCCTTTCACGAGGATTGCGCGGGAAACCTTCGGGAAGGAGTTTGTGGCCAACATCATCGCTTTGGCAGCCCTGGTGGCCCTGACGGGCGTCGTGTCGCCGTCCAGCCTGGAGGCCGCTGTCCTCGCGCGCGTTCCCCCAGGCACCGAAGATATGAATAGAAAGGCCCTCGAGGCCGGGATCGACGCAGCCAGACAACACCTCGCTCAACCAACGGATACGATGATCGATGCGGATTCTCTTGACGAATGACGACGGCATTTATGCCAAAGGAATTGAAGCGATCTACCTGGCCCTTGTCGCGGAGCACGACGTGACCGTAGTGGCCCCCGAAACGGAACAAAGCGCCGTTGGGCATGCCATCACTTTCCTCGACCCGCTCAGGGTCAAGCCCGTCCGGCGAAACGGCCATTTTTTCGGTTACGCCCTGAGCGGCACACCCGCCGACTGCGTGAAGATCGCCATCACCGAGCTCATGAAACCGCCCCCCCAGATGGTGGTCTCGGGAATCAACCTCGGGGCCAACGTGGGAGTCAATGTGATTTACTCCGGAACGGTCTCTGCGGCGACTGAGGCGGCCGTGCTGGGGGTTCCTTCCATCGCCGTCTCCATGGATGCCTTCGACACATCCGATTTTTCGTCGGCCACCGAATTCATCCCGCGACTGCTGCGGGCTTTGGAGCTCAGAGGCCTGCCCCCCGGGGTGACTCTGAATGTGAACGTGCCCAACGTACCTCACTCACAGGTGCGGGGCGTGAAGATCACGCACCAGGGGAAGATGCGTGCGGTGGAAACGTATGACCGCCGCTCGGACCCCCGGAACAACGTTTACTACTGGCTGCGCAACAAAGCGATTCTCGGCGATCCCCACATGGAGGCCGATTCCTCCGCGCTCGCCGAAGATTACATCTCGGTCACGCCCATCCACCACGACCTGACCGACTATCCCCTCATCGAAACTCTGCGGAGTTGGCAGCTTTGAGCGGGAC
>JALOPK010000478.1 GCA_025453925.1 Candidatus Eiseniibacteriota bacterium
TGGCATTCTGAGCGAGTTAGGGGAATCGTGGCATTCCGAAGCGTTCGACTACGTGCGGCGCATGACCACGGCGTTGGGTCCCGACTCCTACCTGCGTTTCGTCGAAGACGCGAAGAGGGAGGCGGGAATCCCCGTCATCGCCAGCCTGAACTGCACCTCACCCGGGCAGTGGTCCGACTACGCCGAGCGTATCGCCGGGGCTGGCGCCGACGCAATCGAACTGAATCTCTCCCTCATGCCTTCCGGTCCGGAGGAGTCGAGCCTCGAAGTCGAGGATCGCTACCTGCGAGTCGTTGGAGGCGTTCGCGCCAGAGTGGAGATCCCTCTCGCCGTCAAAATCGGCCCGCATTTCACCGCCATGACGCGCATGGCCACGCGGTTCGCCGACCAAGGGGCTTCCGCGCTGGTCCTCTTCAACAGGTTTCTCCAACTGGACGTCGATCCCGAGCGGATAGAAATCGTGCCGGGAAGCCGGTTCAGCAGCCCCAAGGATGCCTATACCTCGTTGCGGTGGGTGAGCCTCCTCTACGGCAGGGTGCCATGCGATCTCGCTGCAGCCACGGGTGTGCACGATGGCCAGGGCATCGTCAAACTTGTGCTCGCGGGCGCCGCGGTGGTACAGATCGCCTCGGCGATCTACCTGCACGGATTCGGTCATCTCGGCGAGATGCTCTCCACGGTCGAGAAGTGGCTTGCCTCGAAGGGGTTCTCGTCATTGGACGACGTGCGTGGACGACTGAGCCAAGCGCAGAGCCCGAATCCCGACGCTTACGAGCGGTTCCAGTACATCAAGGCCGTTTCGGGCCTGGAATAGGCGGCCTGGGAGCTCCGTGCTCGGCGAAGAACTCCCGGGGGCGATTCCCGAGGATGCGCGTGCGCATCCCCTGAACCCGGAGCCGGTGCGGGCTGGATCCTATGTTCTGTACTGGATGCAGGCATCCCAGCGTGGGCAATGGAATCACGCGCTGGACTACGCGGTCGCGTGGGCCAATCATCTGAAGGTGCCGGCGGTCTGCTGCTTCGGACTCACGAGCCGCTTCCCCGGGGCCAATCTCAGACACTATCAGTTCATGCTCGAAGGACTCCGGGAGACCCGGGAGGTGCTTCGGCGCCGGGGTATCGACTTCGAGGTCTACCCTGGCGAGCCGCCGGCCGTCGCCGAACGGCTCGGCGCATTCGCGTCAATGGTCGTGGTCGACCGAGGGTACCTTCGCATCCAGCGGGGTTGGCGAGAGGACGTCGCGCGCGCGATGCGATGCAGGTGTGTGGAGGTCGAGACCGACGTCGTCGTGCCCCTCGAATCCGCCTCTCAGAAACTGGGTTACTCGGCCGCTGTCCTGAGGCCTCGTGTCGGCGCGCTGCTCTCGCGGTCTCTTGTGCCTCCCGAGGAGCGGGAGCCGATCCTGGAGTCTCGTGGGATGATCCCGCCTGGGATCGATCTCGCCGACCCGGAGCGCGCTTTGGCGGCGCTGCCTATCGACCGCACGGTGCCCCCCTCACCCGCGCTCCAGGGAGGGGTCTCCGTGGGCCGCGGGCGGCTCGACGATTTTCTTGAACGAGACTTGCCGCGATACGAGGAGGCACGGAATGATCCCACCGCGGACGCGACCTCCCGGCTCAGCCCGTATCTTCACTTCGGGCAGATCTCGGCGCTGGAGGTTGCCATGCGGGCCCGGGCCACGGGCCTGCCCTCCGCCGCGGCATTCCTGGAGGAGCTCATCGTTCGCCGGGAGCTGGCCCGGAACTACGCGTGGTTCAATCCCTGGTACGATGCCTATGCGGGTGTGCCCTCCTGGGCGCGGAGATCCTTGGAGCGCCACGCGGAGGATCGCCGGCCCTACCTGTACTCACTCGCCGATCTGGATGCGGCGCGAACCCATGATCCGGCCTGGAATGCGGCCCAGCTGGAGATGAGGCTCACGGGTCGCATGCACGGCTACATGCGCATGTACTGGGGCAAGAAAATCATCGAGTGGTCGCCTTCTCCCGCCCAAGCCTTCGATGTTGCCGTCGCCCTCAATGACAGATATCAGCTGGATGGCCGGGATCCCAACGGCTATGCGGGTATCTCCTGGTGCTTCGGCACCCATGACCGTCCCTGGAAGGAGCGGCCGGTGTTCGGTTCGGTTCGGTACATGAACGACAAAGGCCTTCGGCGGAAGTTCGATGTCGACGCCTACGTGCGGCGGGTGGAGGGTTTCCAGGCCGCGGCCCGATCCCCAGTCCGTCTCATTGAAGATGAAGCCCATGGCGCTTGACACCCGCGACCACGCCCGAGGCATGGCCCGGCTTCTGCGTGAGCAGCGGTTCGCCGTCCTTGCCACGCAGGAATCGAACGCGCCCTACGTGAGCCTGGTTGCCTTCGCCGCGTCGCCTGACCTCCGACTCGTCTACTTCGCGACCCTTGGTGCCACCCGCAAGGGACGCGCCCTGGACTCCAGCCCGTGCGTCGCCATGCTGGTGGATGACCGGCGGAACGACCTCTGCGATCTTGAACACGCCACCGCGTTGACGCTCACCGGTGTCGCGACTCGTTT
>JALOPK010000125.1 GCA_025453925.1 Candidatus Eiseniibacteriota bacterium
GGCGGCACTATTCTACTATGAGAATAGTGCCGTAGGGTGGACAATGCCCATCGACATCACTACGGATCGGCACTATCTTCCGCTGGCTGTGACTTCATGACCGCCGCCGTGATGGCTGTGCCGCGCCGTCCGCCTGGAAGGAGGAGAAATGCTCGATACGCTGCGAAACATGGTCGGACATGTGCACGCTGATTTCGCCGACATCCGGTATGAGATCAAGAAAGAGACCGACATCTCCTTCTCGGGCCGCGAGCTCCGGAGCATCGGCGCCAACAGCACCGATGGATACGTGGTGAGGGTGCTGAAGGAGGGTGGCTTCGCGTCCGTGACCGTCACGAAAGAGTCCGACGTGCCACGGGCCGTGGAACTCGCCGTGGAGGCCGCGGAGACCATTGTCGACTCCGGCGGGAAGCGCACCTCGCTGGCGCCGGCGCCACCGGTGAGAGAGACGGCGCTCCCGGATCTTGACGGGGATCCTGCGCAGGTTTCTCTTGACGAGAAGCTCTCCCTGACCATGGGCTACAATGGCCTGATGCTCCAGCAGCCTGAGATCGAGACGACGAACCTCTCGTACCGGGAGGTGGACCGCGTGAAACACTACGTGAACACTGAGGGCTCCGCAGTATCCGAGCGCATCGTCACGGTCAACATCGCCGGCGAGGCCCTCGCTAAGCGCGGGCCCCTGGTGCAGAACATGCGCGTGGCCATCGGAGGCGCGGACGGATTCCACATCCTCAGGGGCCGGGACGACGTATTCATCGACCGTGCGAACATCGCCCGCAGGCTCCTGGATGCCAAACCTGCACAAGGCGGGACCTATGACGTCATCCTCAGCCCGATGCTGGCGGGGGTGTTTACCCACGAGGCCTTTGGCCATTTCAGCGAGGCAGACATCATCGAAGACAATCCCTCCCTGCGGGCGAAGATGGCCCTGGGTGCGAAGCTGGGATCGGAGGCGGTCACCATCATCGCGGATTCCACTCGCCCGGGGCAGATCGGCTTCTACCGCTACGACGATGAGGGGGTACCGGTGAGACCGGTGACGCTGATGCGCCGCGGGATACTCACGGGCCGGCTGCATTCCCGGAGGACCGCCGCCGCCTTCGGTGAACACACCACAGGGCACGCAGTGGCGGAGGACATGCGGTACGAGCCTATCATACGAATGGGCACGATCTTCATCTCCCCGGGCGAGAAGAGCTTCGACACCCTCCTTCAGGAACTCGAGGATGGCCTGTATCTTGTCGACGGCAAGGGCGGCCAAACCAGCGGAGAGAACTTCACGTTCGGTGCCGCATACGGGTTCGTGGTGGAAGGGGGCGCGCTCGGCGGTATGATCCGCGACATCAACATCATGGGCAACCTGTTCACCACCCTCATGAGCATCGAGGCCGTCGGGAACGACTTCGAGCTCTCGGAGAGGGGGGGCTGCGGCAAGGGCCAGCTGAACATAAAGTCTTCCCTCGGAGGGCCCCACGTCCTGATCCGGAACATGGTTGTGGGAGGTGTGTGATGAAGAAGCTTCTTGAGATAGCTGCCTCATCGGCCGCCCAGGCCGAGGTCTTCAGCGTCCGGACGGACTCCGTCAGCCTGCGGATGCGCAACGGCATCCCGACGGACATCTCCGCCACCATTCAGTCGGGGTTCGCTCTCAGAATCATAAGGGACGGGATGATCGGCACCGCATACACCAAGAACCTCCTCGACAGGGAGCAACTTGTGAGGAATGCCCTCGCAGGGCTCAAGGGAGAAGTGAAGGCTGACTTCTCCTTCCCCGGCCCCGCAGACCTCCCGTCGAGACCAACCCCGGATGGCAGCATCGAGGAGATGGGTTGCCGCGAGTTGCGCCGGCACGGCGGGGAGGTGCTCGAGTCCCTCAAAGGGAGGGTCGAAGGGCAGATTGACGTGCACGTGGGAAGGGGAGTCTCCCGTGTCGCAATCGTGAATACCTCAGGGCTGGAGGTCTCCGACTCCAGCGCCCAGATGTACGTGTTCGCCTCCCTGCTCTTTCCGAACACCGAAACGTCTATCCACCGGGTCAGGTTCAGCAACCGGGTGGAGGGTTTCCCGCCCGGCGAACTCGACGCCATGGTCAGCCTATACGACGCAGGTCTCCCCGAGATCCGCGTCGAGTCGGGGAGGATGAAGGCGCTGTTCACCCAGGACACGCTGTACACGCTTCTCTGGAGGCTCTCCGCGGGCGCCTCGGGCAAATCCATCCACGAAAGGGTCTCACCGCTGATCGGTAGGGAAGGCGAGAGGGTCATTTCCGAGAAGGTCTCGTTTGGAGGCGATCCCACCGACCCCGACGATATCGACCAACGGTTCTTCGACGATGAAGGCGTGCCGGCCTCCCGGAGGATGTTCTTCGAGAATGGCGTCTTCACGGGCCCGGCTCTGAACCTCGACTACGCCGCACGGTTGGGGAGACGACCTACGGGCAACGGCTACAGGAAGGGAGACGAGACCGTCGCTTCCTTGCCCTCTCCCGCCATCCAGAGCCCGTTCATCGCCCCGGGCGACGCGAGATGGGACGAGATGGTGGCCTCGATGGACCGCGGCGTCGTGGTGCTCGGCGTGCTCGGCGCCCATTCGGGCAACATCCTGAATGGCGACTACTCGGTCGGCTTGAATCCCGGGTACTATGTTGAGGACGGTCGAATAGTCGGCAGGGTGAAGGACGGCATGATCGCCGGTAACGCCTATGAGACGCTCGGCAACGTCGCATCCGTCGAAGCCCAGCTCAACCAGTCGGTCATGGGTGGGAGGTACCCGTCCATCCTGCTGGATGACGTGAGCGTGACCGCGAGGAACTGATCGCCCCCGATCACCGCAACGGGTGACCCCGCTTTCTCCCGGGCTCAAGCTGACTCTGGAGACGGAACGGTAAGGAAGTAGCGAAAGCGATTCCGACGGGTCAGGCGGCCAAGGAGCGGGGACCGGATGAGTGACACGAAGAGGCGCGATCACCCGTCGAGGTGCAGCTCCTCCAGCGCGACCGCCAGCGCGAACAGGGCATCGGAGAGCCGATTGAGCACGGGGGTGGCCTCGCTCTCGTGTCCCATAGCAGCAATCACCCTGCGCTCCGCCCTGCGGCAGACGGCCCTGACGATGTGCGCCCTGGATGACGCCTCGCACCCTCCGGGTATGACGAATCCGGTCCGAGGTTCGGGCAGGAGACGGGCGATGTCGGTCTCCAGATCGAGCACCGCATCCGTGTCCGGCCCTGCTCCGCCGCACATCCCGGCCAGCACGCTCATCCCGTAGGCTCGCCAACGTGCGACCGTGCTCCGGTGAACGTCGGGACACGCGGAATGCAGCCAGCCCATGACACACACCAACTCATCCAGCGCGCCGTACGCCTCGATGAGGGGATCATCCTTGCCCACGCGGCGGCCCGAGGCATCGCGGGTCCATCCCGTGTCGCCCTGCCGGGTGGTGAGCGCCGTCATAAGTTCCGTATCCCCAGGGCGGCCTCGAGCGCGGGCAGTTCGGCGGGTCGCCAGGATCGCAGAGCGAACCCCCACCGTGCCGCCACCCTCGCGGTAACGCTGTCCCGGATCACCAGCACGACGTCACGGCCGGGACTCGCGGCGAGGCGGTCCAGCATCCACGCGTGACCGCCGGCGGCGAGCTCCCACTCCCCCACCTCGTCGATGATCGCCAGTTCGGTGCTCCCGCGGAGCGCAGTGTCCAACGCCTGGCGGGCAAGTGCCATGCCTGAAACGATGGCGCCGAAGCCCCCGATGGCCGGGGTGCCTTCGCCGATCCGCAGCCAGGGCGCCTTCTCTCCTGTGTGGAGGTCGACCAGGTCATAGCCGATCCTCGTGGCTCCGCGATACACGACGGGCGCCAGGATCCCCGCCGTCGCCATGCCCCGCGCTGCAGCGTCCGCCGCAAGCTGCCCCGCGGCGGTCGTCTTCCCCGTCCCCTGGGATCCCACGATCGCCATGGCCGTCACGGGAGGTCAATGCTCCCGTCCGAGTAGACGGGGTCGCCACCGATCATGGTCAGGCAGACCCTCTGATGCCAGGGTGCCGCCACGCCGGGATCGCGCTCCACCACCAACAGATCCGCCGCGAAGCCGGGGGCCAGCACGCCTGTCCTCCCCCACCTGGCCATTCGGGAGGGCGCCGCGCTGTAGGCGCGCAATACCGCCGGCCACGCGAGACGCTCCTCGCCGTGCCACGGACGTTCCCCTTCGTCGCAGCGCTCCAGTGCGGCGGCGATGTTCCGCCACGGGTCGGATGGCTCGATGGGAAAGTCGGTGCCCATGAGGAGATTGCCCCCCGCGGCGAGCATTGTCCCGAATGCGAAGTCAAGCCGGCCGGGCCGGGCAGGCAGCGCGGCGACAACCGGCCGGTCGCTGAGCAGGTGGCACGGCTGTACCGAGAGAAGGAGATTCGGCCCTATGAGGCGCGATAGGTCACTGGCATCCAGGTGCTGCACGTGCTCGATGCGGAAGAACCGCTCAGGGTGCGAGACACGGCGTCCTTCGAAGACGTCCGCGACCTCTCGCACCGCACGGTCACCGATCGCGTGCACGCAGGGGTCGAGGCCGTGCTCCAGCGCCGCCTGCACCTTCCCGGCGAGCTCCGCGCCCGTGGTGACCGGAGTGCCCGTCGTACCGTCGTCGCCGAGCATCCATGCCGTGCCGGAGCCCAGCGAGCCATCCACGAACAGCTTGAACCCTCCCGGGCTGATCGGCACATCCGGTTGCAGGCACTCCTCAGGCTGAATCGCTTCCGCCATGACGTAGATCCGAAGGCGAAGGTCGTTCCCCGCCGCCACGCGGTTGAGCACGCCGATGCCCCGGGCGCGTTCCACGGTGTGCACGCCGACGATTCCCTCGGACAGGAGGTGGTCCTGCTCCTCCATGACCACGCGGGCATGCACGTTCTCGGGGTGAGCAGGGAGCCGGAGGGCGAGGTCGTCCATCAGGGTCTCCCGAACGATCCCCACGGGCGAACCGTCTGCATCCAGTGGCAGGAGATCCGCGGGTGCCGATTCGGGGGCTCCCAGGCGCTCCATGGCAAGGGTGTTCAACCACGCGCTGTGCCCGTCGCGACGCGCGAGCCAGACCGGTCGGTCGCGGACGACGCGGTCGAGGTCATGCCGGGAGGGAAGCGTGGGAGCCACCCAGCGGTGCTGATCCCAGCCCCACCCTCGAATCCACTCGTCGCCCTGATGGGACGCCCCCCATGCGCATACGTCGCGGAGGACATGATCCAGTGAGACACAGGCGGCAAGGCCGACCCTCAGACGACGGGTGGCCGCGCTCGTCAGGTGGCAGTGGGAGTCGACCAGCCCGGGCATGACTGTTCTTCCGCCCAGATCCACCTGCGGCCATGGGGGCATCGTCGCCTGCGCTCCCACCGCCGCGATGGTGCCCCGGTCGACGGCGATCGCGGACGCGGGGCTGCTGTCCTGGCCCGTCCAGCAGCGACACCCGGCAAACACCAGTTTCTTGGCGGTCATCCTTCTCTCTTTCTCGGGGCCCGGCCCTGGGCCGGGCGCCACATGGTGAAGAACTCATCCCAATCCCCCGAAGGGTCCCGAAGGCCGACGACGAGGGTATCGGTCCCCGGCACCAGATACAAGTAGCCTGAAGGGTGGATGCCGCCACCGGAGAGAAGAATGTCCGCTCGCTGACCCGCGATTGAGCCGGTGAGACGCACTCCCGTGGCGGTGTCGCCGATCATGGAGTCACGTCGCGATCTGGTGACCCGCAAGCTTTGCCACGGCCCGCCCCGCCACACTCCCTCCAGGGTGCCCGCCACCGGTCTGTTGGTCTTCACCCCGGTGGTGGTCTCCCAGGTTCGGATCTTCCCACAGCAGATGCACGAAGCGAAGACCATCAAGATGAGCACGACTCGCAACGCCGGGCTTTCATACGGCGGGCAGAACGGCCTACTTGCCGGCGGTATTCGTCTTTCGGAGGTAGCAATGGATCTCATCGTGCTCGACCACCCACTCATACAGAGCAAACTCACCGGACTCCGAGACAGGAACACGCCCAAACATGATTTCCGGCGTCTCCTCAAGGAACTCACCGCGCTGATGGTGTACGAGATCACGCGGGATTTCCCGGTGACGCCCGGCAGCGTGGACACCCCTCTGGAAACAACCTCCGGGGTTCGGCCCGGAGTTCCCCTCGTGCTGGTTCCGATCCTTCGCGCGGGTGTCGGCATGCTGGACGGGGTACTCGAGCTGGTGCCCTGGGCCCTGGTCGGGCACCTGGGAATCTATCGCGACCATGCGACTCTGCAGCCGATCACTTACTACGCCAAACTGCCCGGACATCTGGATGAGAGCTGGATCATCGTCGTGGATCCCATGCTCGCGACGGGAGGCAGCGCGGTGGAGGCCGTTCGGCTCGTGAAGCAGGCGGGCGGAAAGTCCATAAAGTTCCTGTGTCTGGTCGCCGCGCCTGAGGGTGTGCGGGTTCTCAATCACCACCACCCGGATGTGCCGATCTACACGGCGGCGCGGGACCGGCAGCTCAACGAGAGCGGCTACATCCTGCCCGGCCTCGGCGACGCGGGCGACCGGATCTTCGGGACATAGCGCAGGGCGGCGGGGCGGGCAAACCCGCCCCGCGTTCCATGTTGGGGTATCCCTACAAATTGGCGATGATGGCATCCGTCATTTGGGCCGTGGACGCTGCACCATGGGCGAATACGCCCGGCCCACCCGTGAGTCGGAGCATGTCATACGTCCGGACCTTGCCCTCCTTCACCACCGCGGCGACGGCGCCCTTGATGCGCGCGGCTTTGTCGGTCTCTCCCAGATGATCCAGCATCATGCAGACAGTCAGAATCATGGCGATCGGGTTCACAATCGACGGCTGAAGTTTCTCGTACTTGGGGGCGGATCCATGGGTAGGCTCGAAGACCGCAACGTCGCGACCGACATTCGCGCTCGCGGCGAAACCAAGACCGCCGACCAGCCCGGCAAACCCGTCCGACACGATATCGCCGAACATATTGCTCGACACGATGACCCCGTAGTCCTCCGGGTTCTTCGTGAGCCACATCATCTGCGCATCGATGTTGGTTTCCCAGAGTGCGATGCCGGGGTAGCTCTTAGAGACGACCTTGGCCTCGTTGCGCATCAGCCCCGACGTCTCACGGATCACGTTCGATTTCTCGCACACCGTGACGCTCTTGTACCCGAACTTGTGGGCATAGGCAAACGCGGCTTCGCAGATGCGTCGGCAGGCGTTGCGGCTCATGATCCGGCAGGAGATCGCCAATTCCTCGCTGGGAACGGACTTGAACATCTTCATGGCCTTGTGCGTTTCCAGCGCGGCACGGACCTCCGCGGGCGGATTGGTCCACTCCACACCGACATAGAGGCACTCGGTGTTCTGGCGGAAAATCACCGCGTCGACCTTCGGCTCCTCGAACCCGTCGCCGTGGCGCCTGATGAAGTTCAATGGATTGCCCGGGAGGGACTGGCAGGGCCGCACGCTGATGTCCAGATCGAACTTCTGTCGCATGCCGACGATGGGGCTGGCATACACATGGCCCTTCCCCTTGAGTTCCGGCGCCAGTTCGGCCTCGGCCTTGTCCTTGGGTTTGGACGTGATGGCGCCGAAGAGCCCGATCTTATGCTCGGACAGCAGGTCGATAGTGCGCTGCGGAAAGGGATTGCCTTCCTTGCACCAGAACTCCCATCCGATGTCGGCATGGACATAGTTGGCATCAAAACCAACCGCGTGCAGGACGCGAAGACCCTCGGGAAGCACGACTTTGCCGATTCCATCTCCAGGCATGGCGACGATTGTTCTCATGTGGATCCTCCCTTTCAGAATGTCTTGGGGCGAAGGTTGATGCTCAGAACCACCTTCGGGCAGCGGCACGACGAACCCGGCACAACGGCACTGCGGCACCCAACGGACGCGCGTGGCGGCGGTGAACCCCGCCCGATCGCGCGGCGCAGTTCTCCGGGATGCACCGGTGATCAAGAACCGTCTCCCGTGGGGTCATGAGCCTCAGCCCCCTCCCACGGGAACTTCAAGGCGAATACACTCATCCGCAGAGGGCCGGTAATCCAGCTTCACGAAGCGCCCTCCGACCACACCGTAGGCGAAGAGACCCTCGGGCACGCCCAGAAGCACCAGGATCTCATGAAGGGTGGGCGAGCCGGTGACGCACACCTTCCGCGTGACGTCATCCACGTCTGGGTCAAGGTACAGCGCCAGCCGCGGGCCGCAGGTCAGAAAGACGTTCATGGCGCACCTGATGGGGGTTTTGCAGTCAAAGACGTGGTCTCGATAAAGGCGCTTCGAAAAGAATGTAGCGAACCCACCGGGCGCTGACAATGGTGGAGGAGTGGATCTGGAGCGGCATCAAGCCCCCGCACCAACTCCGTCAGGAAGGCGTGGTCCCTTTCGTCCTGGAGAGCCGACGGAGCGTCCTCCCGCGCCGCCGCGTACTGCTCGCGAATCCGCTCCCTGGCATCATCGGCGATGCAGAGCGAATCACCCAGTTCGAGGAGTGCCGTGTAGAGGCGGGGCTCGCGGCGATGGATGCGAATGAGTTCCGCCGCCAGATCGTATGCCTTGTCGTATCGTCCGGCATCGCGGTACAAGGAGACGACCTTCACCCAGAGGTCCCAGTCTGAACCCCAGAACCTGGCGAGTCTCTCATAGTGGCGTGCCGCGTGACCGGGCATTCCCACTCCTTCGTAGGCCTGCCCCGCCC
>JALOPK010000479.1 GCA_025453925.1 Candidatus Eiseniibacteriota bacterium
CGTGCTCCCATGCCGCAATAGGGGTGAGGACTCATGATGTACCAGTCGAGAACTACAACCGTGGCAGAAGCTTCACCGGCAGATTGAATCGGTGTCTGATACCACATTACGGCCCCCTCGACACCGGAGAAGGGCCGCGGGAAGGACTTCAGGGGAAGTCAGGTGACAACCCCTCCGCTTCGCTCCGGCGTAGCTGACAGCCCCCCCCACGACCAGCTGTGGAGGAGAAGCTGCATGCGTGCGTACCTGGGGGACGAACGCCCCCCGAGGGCGCCGGCACCCTGAACCCGAGGACCGAAGACGTGTCGTGAACGGTGGTCTACGGAATGGTCCGTCCCGCGACGACACCGAAAGATGTGCCGGAGCCGACTACCCGAACGGAGGTCGTGGGTCCCAGCAGGACATCCGAAACCGCACCCGCCCACACCGCAATGGCAGTGTATCCCAGTGCCCGATGAATCTTGTAGGCCCGGTTGTATTCGTCGTACGCGGAGGGGATGTCTGCGCCAAGCGCATGAAGGTATCGATCGTGGGCGTCATCCTCCCACGCGGCGGCAGCAAGCCAGCCGCCCAACGCGGCGCACCCGACTGCCGCGAACGCGGCGCCCCGGGTTCTGCGACCGAGGCTCCACTGGCCCCATCCCGGAAGGATCATGCTCCGGAGGGCTGCCGCCGGCCGGGAATCCTCCACCACCAGATAGGTAGGCTCGGGCTTCCCGGTGGGCGGGGCAAGGCGGGCGGTCCTCGCGGATTCAAACTCCGCCAGGATCTTCGGCGACACATCTCGCGGATCAAGTTCCAGGGTCACATCGAGGGAGAGCGCAACTCCGAAGCTGGCCCGGGCCGCCGGCCGATCTCCACCCGCCGCTTGGCCGAAGCCCTTCCAAAGGTGCAATCTGGCCAGCTCGGGAATGGTGAGCCCGACCTTCCCGGCGAGCAATGAGTCTACCCTTTCGATCATCAGCGCATAGCGACCTAACGAGAAGTCGCTTGCCAGAACGGGAGGCATATCGGCCGTCGTGATCGTTCCGACTAGGAGGAAGAGATGCGCCACCATGCGCTATCGCATCCGAAGGAGTGGGAGCGTGGTCTGGCGGCCCCCGCTCATCATCGTGACGAGATAGAGGCCGCTCGGCAGGTGGTCAGTCGGCGCGAGCCGTACGCGCACAACCGTCGAGCTACCCGTCCATTGGCCCACGCGACGCCCGTCCTCGCCGTGGATGACCACGTGCCAGGGCGTGGCGACCTTCAGGTCGGCCATGATCTCAACGTGGGTCGAGAAAGGATTCGGCCAGACCCGTACGGAGAGATCGGACGCATGAATCGGCTCGCCGTCGGGAGATGTGAGTGTGGCAAGCGAGGCCCGCTCACACGAGCCCGTCGCTTCGTAGCCGACGGGACCCGTTCCCCCGGCAGCCACCAGATACCCACCCACCGCGCCGCCCGCCAGGCGCGCCCGGGCAGTGATCATGGGATCCAGCAAACCCCATTCGCTCGTGGGGGAGGCAAGGGTGAGCACGTCCTGAAGCGGGGCGCCTGTGCCCTGCCCGCCGAGGTGGAACAGTGACGAGCCGTCGCGGCACACCAGCCCGCTTCCCCTGGGGCTGGGCAATGCCGGGCCCTGCCCCCAACCCTCCTCCTGGAGCACCTCGGTGCTGCCGAGCGGACCGTGGAAGTAGCCGCCGGTGATCGCCAGATCCCCCGCGACAATGCCTGCCCCGGCGCTGCTTCGCGCCTGTAACAGTGGGGACTCCACCGAGAAACCGCTGGTGGGGCGGAACCGGTACACCGACCCGAGATATCCGCCTTGGACCTCGGATCCCCCCATCACAAGGGCGGATTCACCATCGGGTGACACCGATGCCGCACCTCGTAACGGAGTAGGAAGCGTATCGGTATGCACACGCCAGGATTCGTCGCCGGGGCTCCATGACCAGACACTGTTGACTACCGTGTTGTTCGCGGTAGTGCCGCCGAACAGGAAAATCCGCTCGCCAATCACGGCGCATGCCATGTCCGCCAACTGCTCCGGCAGATTCGGGAATCCCTCGATCCAGCGATCCCCGGCTGGAAAGTAGGCTTCCACCACGTTCACGATCCCCTGGTCGCCCGCGCCGGATCCGCCTCCCCCGCGGCGACGCCCGCCCATCACGTAGAGGGTGTCGCCGATCACTGCCGAAGCGGCATCCATTCGAGCGGTCGGCATGGGGGCACACGATTCCCACCGGAGCGCCGATGAGGTGTCGGCCAAGGCCGCGAGGATGACAAGAGTGCGCCAGACGTTCATCAGATTATCCTCCGTGACCATCCTCTAAGCATCTATCGTTCCGTCCCTTCCCGCAGCCCGATCTCCACCCGGGCCGTGTCGCCCCGCGCCACCGCCACCTCCGTGGCCTTCTCCGCGAAGAATGGGTTCGCCGCCCGCACCACGTGCGACCCCGGTCGGACCGCGATCGGTCCAGACAGGGGCGTGGTGCCGGCAATCGTCCCGTCGATGTGAATCGTCGCCCAGGGATCCGTCAGCACCTGGAGGAA
>JALOPK010000480.1 GCA_025453925.1 Candidatus Eiseniibacteriota bacterium
TCCGCCCTCCCTTGAGATTCCCGCTCCATAGACACCGGCCTCCGTCGACCGCTGGAGTGGCCGTGTTCGGGGGGGGGTGTTGGGATACCACCTGCCTCGAGAAGATGCATCTACGCCAATCCTCGAGGCACCTTTTCTCATCTGTTGCCCTCCCGGACCTTCCGCCGCGTTCGAGGAGTAGATTCGTCTGCATCTTGGCGGAGCATCCGCCATACCTCGGTGTGCTGGCGCATGCGGTAGGAGTTGCCGCGGATGTTGACGATATGGCAGTGGTGCAGGATGCGATCAATGAGGGCGGCAGCCATCACCTCGTCGCCGAGCACCTCACCCCATTCCTCGAAGCCCTTGTTGGAGGTCATCACCGTGGAGGCCCGCTCGTAGCGGCGGCTCATGAGCTGGAAGAACAGCATGGCCCCGGTTTGGCTCACCGGAAGGTAGCCGATCTCATCAACGACCATCAGGGATGGGGCGGCCAGCACCGACAGGCGTCGCTTCAGTGAGCCTGCAGCTCGTGCCTCCTCCAGGGAACTGACCAGATCAGAGAGAGTGCCGTAGTACACGCGGCGGCCGCTCTGCGCCGCGGCGATTGCCAGCCCGATAGCCAGATGCGTCTTGCCAACCCCCGGGGGCCCCAGCAACACGACGTTCTCCTTGCGCTCCAGGAAACTGAGCTCGGCAAGGCTGTCGATCTGCTCGCGCTTGATGGACGGCTGGAAGGAGAAGTCGAACTCCTCCAGCGTCTTCACCGCCGGCAAGCGCGAAGAGCGCATGGCTGCCTGCAAGCGGCGGTTGTTCCTCAAACCGATCTGCGCTCCCAGCAGGTCCTGGATAGCTTCTGCGGCGGTGAGCGTCCCGCTGTCGGCCTTGGAGAGAATCCCGTCTACCGCTTCCAGGGCTCCGGGCATCTTCAGGTCGGCCAGCATCCAACGGATCTGTTCTCGGCGAGAAGCAGGAGCCGCCTTCATGGCCGCCCTCCCACGATGCGCGTGTAGACCTGAAGGGGGCGCCGCTCGACCTGCAGCTGCCCCGAGGCAACGGCCCGAAGCCGTGGCAGAGTTGCTGCGGAGAGCACCAGGGAGCGATAAGGCCTGGCCGCCAGGGCGGTCAGGGTCATTCGCTCATCGCGCTGGAAGCGTTCCTGGGGTACCTCGGCGGTGGTGCCGTGCACGCGCACGTTAGCCACCCGCTGCAGCCACTGCTCGGCCTGACAGTTGAGGTCCTCGTCGTTGAGGAATGTCCGCCCGTAGAAGAAGTTCTCCCTCACGTAGCGGATGGGCCGTTCAACCTTGCCCTTGGTCTGAGCGCGGTATGCCCGGCAGGCCCGTGCTGTGAACTGCCAGTGGTTCGCGAAGCGGATGAACTCGGGGTTCTCCACCAGGCGCCCTCCGTTGAGGCGCTGGTCCTCCACAATCACCGACTTCATCTGGTCGAAGAGCAGCTCCCGCGCCACTCCCTCGAAGAAGGCAAAGGATTGCTCCAACCCGGCCAACAGCGTGCTCATGTCCTGGCGACGGAAGAACCGCAGCCACAGAAGCCGCGAGTAACCCAAGACCACCAACAGGGCCCATCGACGCCCCCAGGGCAGACGGAAGTGCGCGAAGTCTACCTGCGCCTGATGTCCCGGCGGTGTCTCGAAGCGCACCACGGGATCCTCGACGACCGGCCGCACCTGGCGCACGTACTCCTTCAGCTGTGTGTACCCCCCGACGTAGCCGGCCGCCTTGACCTCCTCAAGCAACCGCACGGAGCTCAGCAACGGATAAGCCTGCAATCGCGCCTCGATGATCCCTCGGAAGGCGTCGAGCTTGTGCGCAACCACGGGTCGCGCCTTGTACCGGGCAGCTTCATCGTCGGCGTCGCGATCCAACTGCCCGGTCTCGATCCAGTGATAGACCGTCCGACGGCTCAGGCCCAACTTCGCCGCCAGGGCGGTCTTCGACCAGCCATGCTCCAGATACTCTCTCAGCAACACTCGCTTCTCCCTTCCGTACATCGTCGCCTCCACTACGAAGGCGACCAGTGTGATCGAGAAGCGACCGTTACGCCCCTACCGGGCTATCCGGTCACTTCCTGGGAGGAGAGAAGTGTGCAATTTTCGTCCGCCATAAGTGTGCAATTTACATCCGCCACCAACATGGAGCGGGGCGAACCGCGCATGCTGCAACTCTCGAACGGGGCTGCTGCCCCCCCGAACAGGGAGCGGTGTTTCTGCGGAAACGCCGCCGCGAGACGTCCTCGGAGGTGGCTCAAATGTACATCTGAGCCACCTCCGGTGATGTTCACCGGGCAAGGGCCGACCGCCCGCTCACCGCGGCAGTTCCCGCGCCATGCCGCACGCAGAGGCGCAGGTCCCGCGCCGGCTCAGATCCGCAGCGGCTCCAGCCCGAACCTCTCCCTGTGGGCATTCACCATGGCCATGTAGTTGGCGAACGGCACGCTCGCGACGCCGGTCATCGAGGTGGCCCGGGACGGGAAGACCGCCAAGGGGGTGTGGATGTCACCGGGCCACGAGGCCCGCATTCTCCGCGGCAG
>JALOPK010000126.1 GCA_025453925.1 Candidatus Eiseniibacteriota bacterium
CTTCCCCGCAGTTCCTTCACCTGATCCCACGCCTGGGGCAACGGCGCGACCGGGGCGGTGGTCAGGTTGGGTCCACCCGCACCGGGGACGAAGGTCGCGGACCCATGGCCGGCGGCCCGCGCCTGTTCCGCCAGTTCCACGATATGCTGATAGGTTCTCTTCAGGTCATAGAACCCATGCCACCACGCATAGTCCGGCCCCATCATCATCGCTCCCATGCGCGCGCGTCGCCCTTCGTGGTGCCAGAACTCATAGAATGCCCACTCGATCTCCTCATCGAAGACCGGCCATGCGGTCAGGATGCTCTTGGCGTAGAGATCATCCATGATGGCTTTGATGGGCCGGTAGTAGGCGTCGTTGTAGTGGACCACCGTCTCGTCCAGCCGTGCCAGGTAGTTGCCTGCCCAGCGCGGCGAATGGCATTGCGTGCACACCTGGAGCATCTTCTCCCGTTCCGCATTGCCGTCATGATCCTTGTTGAGCACGGTCAGTGCGGCCTGCGTCTCCCATTTCAGGCGCTCGCCGACGTCGTGGCTCGTGGCCAGGCCTCCTAGGCCCGCCATGTGGCAGGCCGCGCACGTCGGCGCGGTGAAATGGGCACCGGGCTCCCACGCATCGGGAGCAACCTCGAAGTTCCATGATTCGCCCTCGGCCAGATAACGCTTTCCGTGCTTCGACTCGAAGTAGATCTCATCCTGGGGGTGATCGGGCCCGAGATGACACTGGCCGCAGGTTTCGGGTTTGCGGGCCTCGGCGATGGAGAACCGGTGGGTCGTATGGCAGATCACGCAGGCGCCCTTGGACCCATCCGGATTCAGTCGCCCGCAGCCGCTGTTGGGCCAGTTCTCCGTGGTGAGCACCCCCGAGCTGATGTCTGATCCGTGGCACACATAGCAGCCCGTGGATCGCTCTACGGGGCTGTTCATCCCCTTGAGCCATGGATCCTTGAGTTCCGCGGTCTGGATCTCCCAGGTGCGCGCGTGCTTGCTGAGGTCGAACTGCGCCGCCTCCCGGGGGTGGCAACGACTGCAGTCCCGTGGCGTCACCACCGGTGAGATCTTGATGTTCCTGTGCGGCATGGTCCCCGGGCACTCCGCGGCATCCTTGTCGGTGAGCAGGGCCGCATGGCAGTCAAGGCATGTCACATTCGCCCGGGCATGAATGCTCAGGCTCCAGTCATGCACCTTCCCCGGCTCCTCACGCGCGTGACAGGCGACACATGACGCCTCGAGCTCGCTGAGGCCCCGATCGATCTCGATCTGCCGGGGGGTGTGCGGCATTGCGTCGGCCTGAGCCCGCGCGGCGCCGGCCCCGAGAAGCGCCGCAAGGAGCATCGCCGCCAACGACACCGCCCGCAGAGGGTGCTGATCGGCGGGGCTGCCCCGTGGCCGGAGCCTGCCGACCCTGGGGGTCATTCCGCGTCGAGGACGAAGCGGTTTCGCGCTCATGGTGTCCCTCCTTCATGGTTCTGACCGAAAAGGTACTCTCTGAATCCGCCGTGGAAGAGTTCGAGATGGCAATCCAGACAACGCTGACGGCCCTTCATTCTCAGGTACTCACGGTGCGCGACTATCCCTTTGATGGAGAGGCCTTCCGGGGTGAGATTCTGGTGGCATGACCGGCACGATTCGTCGTAGACCTTCCGTCGGGCAGACGCGGCCAACTCATCCCAGTTCATCCGCGAGGGGTCGGATTCGCCGAAGAAGTGCACGAAGACATCCTTGCTCCCGTCCCGGGCTTTGACATAGAGCTTCGGGAACAGGCGGTGGGGCACGTGACAATCCGAGCACGAGGCGACGACTCCCGCATCGTTCTGGTAGTGGCGAGACTGCATCCATCCCTGTTCACCGACCACCCGCATCTCATGGCAGGACATACAGAACGAGGAACTGGATGACCACGAGACCCCCAGAGAGGCCGCGCCGACCAGAGCCAACGCCAGCACACCGCCGATCGCCGCGGCCGGGAGGAATCGAACCGGAAGTGAAGAGCGGCTCATCGGGCATCACCTGCCGGGCGTAAGCGCCTGCCTGCCCCCACGAGACCGGCCGGGCATGTGAGGGGATCCCTCCGGCATCATCGGCGAGGATTCGGCCCGTCCGTACCCGGCGGGAATCTCATGTCGCTGAACTGCGCCAGCGTCGTTGCGGCCAGGTAGCGGCCCACCTCGGTCTCAACCTTTGCCAGGAGCCCGCCGAAGATGCACGTCGTTCCATCGCACGCGGGTCTTCCCAGGAGACATCCGCCCGGTGTGAGCGGGCCCTCGATGGCCTCGAAGACGTCGGCGAGGCTGATCGCCCCGGGATCCCGCGCCAACGCAAACCCGCCATGGGGTCCCCTGACGGAGCGCACGATTCCGGCTCTGGCGAGCCACTGCAGCACTTTGGCCAGGTGGGCCTGGGACACGCCGAACTCTTCCGCCATGCGCACGACGGGGACAAACGTGCCCGTGCGCGTTGCAAGAAGCGTGGCCGCGTGGAGCCCCAGCGAAGCAGCGTCACTGACTTTCACGAGTCCTGACATCACGCATTCCTTCTTCTTATGACAATTCAGTACCAAGATACCGGTTTGACACATGCAGGCAAGCGCCTCTCTTTCTGCGCGGACTCCTCATCCCCGTCTCGCTTCAGAAGGCAGGCCCCCGGTCGCGAAGACGCTCGATCACCGCCGGGTAGCGCTCGAGTCCCTCGGTTTCGAGTCGTGCGCGGATGCTCATGGTCTGCATGCGTCGCCGCAGCCCCTTCAGTTCTTCGCCGGTGTGGAGATACTCCATGACAGCCGGCCACACTTCAACGCACCGCGGCAGCGCCTGAACGCCGGCATGCGCGGGAAGCTCCCGTTCACCCAGTCGCGCAACCCCTATCCCGCTCCAACACGCCCGTCATGCAGCCGATGCTGCCCGCCGCCTTCATGAGCTCGCCCACCTCCACCGTCGTGCACGAGACGCCGGATTCCTCGTAGCAGGCCTGACTCACAGGGCACCCCGCTGGCATGACGATGCGCCGCGGCCCCACCACCACGATGTTGAGCGCCGATCCGTCGATGACTTCCGCCTCGTCGGGCATGAATCGCACCTCGAAACCTCTGGCTCGAAGCACCTCGACTACCCTGAACGGCACCCGATTGGCCCATGTAAAGGCCAGATCCCGGTCTACGATGCGGAACGTGCCCATCAGGTGCATGGCGCCGAAGGGCAGCCCCACCGGGACGGTCTCGACGCCCATCTCCCGCAGGATCCGCGTCACCTGCGCCGCACCCTCGTCATTGGTCCGCAGGCCCGACGCCACCAGCACGGTCTCAGGATCGACCCACATGGCGTCCGCGCCTTCGAACACCCCGGTGCCGTGCACCATGCCGACCACGGGAATCCCCAAGTGCGCCAGGCGTCGCGCCACGAAGCACTCCTCTCCGGCGCGCACCGTTGAGGCCGGCCGGCCGAGGATCACCCCTTCGGGGGTGGAGAACAGCAGGTCAGCCACGAAGAGAAGGTTCGGCGGGGGAACGACTTCAGGCTCCATCATGTTCACGGTGACCCCGCAGGCCCGGTACGCCTCAGCCAATGCACGATGCTCAGCCCGCGACGCGGCGAGCTCGGGACGTTCCAGCATCTGTGCCAGGTTGGGATCGGCTATCGCCTCCCACTCCGGCCCGGGGCAGTGGAGCAACACCGCGCGCAAACGCCGCCACTCAGTGTCAACGCCGAGCGTGCGCCAGATCCGTCCGATCTCTTCTCTGCTTGACTGCGTCCGAGGCGACCATCCGGCCCCGCCGTATGCGGCTTCAATGCGGTCCGTCACGGGATACTCCTTGCGCGTGGTCCACCGCTCCGCCATCACCACTCACCTCCTGATCCATCCGGAGGAGCCGGCGGGCGGCGGGGCCACAGGTGAATAGCATGTCCAGAATGGAGAGATTGGGGCGAAAAGGCCCCCAGAGCTGCGGATAGACTATTGGCCGTGGGTTGACATAGCGTACGGCGATCCCTGCACGCTCGAGTGCCGCGATGTCGAGGTAGTTGCCCGCCGCCTTCTGCACGACGAACACGTCCGCGCCCAGAGCGCCGCAGAGCCGGGTCAGCAGCTCGGTGCCGGCGCCGTCGACGCCCACGTCCGACTGCAGGACGAGGCGGGAAGAGAGGCCGACGGACGCCCAGATGTGGCGCAAGATCTCGAGGTTGAATGGGACGAGGCGGTCGTGCCCGCGATGGTAGACCGTCTCGAGGAAGGCGAGATGAAGGTCGAGGTAGGGCGCGTGGCAGTAGGCGGCCTTCAGGCTCTCCAGATGCTTGCGTATCCACCTGCCCTCGCGGCAGATCTCCACGTCTCTGATCAACTGGAGGCCCCGCCCCCTCTTCCATACCGGGACAGTAAGCCACAACTCGCCGTCGCGGCCCTTGAGCCGGTTGCGGCTGACCCACGTAGTGCCGCGGGGGAACTGAACCCCATCCAAGAGCACCACGGCGTCGGCCGCGAGGGCGGCACGGAAGAACCCCGGGTACGGCGCGAAGTTGGGGCGCTGGGCGGCGACGATCATCGCCCCGCCGGGAAAGGCGACCGGCCGTACCCGCGGGGGCGCCGCACATGCATCTGACTCAGCTCACGTCGGCCAGCGTGGTGGTCTCCAGCGTGCGGGAGACGTGGTCGCGAATCTTGCGGAACACATCCACGAGCTTCTGCTCCCGCTCGATGGGTGTCGACTCGTAGAAGTGCTCGCTCACCGATTCGGTCGGCGCGAGGGCGCCGTCGAGGTAGCGGATGATCTCCGCCAAGGAGATCTTCTCCGGCGCCTTGGCCAGTCGGTAACCGCCCCTTTTCCCCTTGCAGCTCCTCAGGTACCTGCCCCGCTTGAGGGCGAGCATGATCTGCTCCAGGAACTTCGGCGGGATGCTCTGCGCGGTCGCGATGGTCTCCACGGTGATGAAGGAATCGCTGTTCTCGCGCGCCAGGTACACCAGCGCGAGGAGCGCATACTCGCTTCGCGAGGTGAGCTTCATGAGGCCTCCTTGGGTGCGGATTCGAGGTCGGGGCGCCGGATCCCGGCGGCCCCAGACACTCCCCGCCCCATGTGTGATTACGCGAGGGACTCGTTCGCGTCAAGACCTCCGGGCCTCCGGAGAGGGAAGCGCACCCTTGTGTTCGCCCCGGCGTCACCCTCGCACCAACCGCCCGTGGCCCCCGGGGCATGCCGTCCGGTATGGACCAGGTGGGAGATCGTGTTATCTTGCCTTCGTCAGATCCGGCGGCCGGATGATACCCTGCTGCGTACCACTCCGTTACCTGGAGGTCTCCCCGATGGATCTCGCGCGACAGATCACCGAGCTCAAGGCCGCACGCAACGCGGTGATCCTCGCCCACAACTACACCGTGGGCGATGTGCAGGATAGTGCGGACTTCGTCGGTGACTCCCTGGAGCTGGCCCAGAAGGCGGCCGCCACCGCCGCGGATGTCATCGTGTTCTGCGGGGTCCACTTCATGGCCGAAACGGCCGCTATCCTGAATCCCGGCAAGACCGTGCTCATGCCCGACCAGTTCGCCGGCTGCCCCATGGCCAACATGATCACCCCCAAGGAACTGGCGGCCCGCACAGCCGAGCTGCCCGGAGTGAAGGTGGTCACCTACGTCAACAGCACGGCCGCCATCAAGGCAATGAGCGATATCTGCTGCACCTCGGCCAATGCCGTGAAGGTAGTGCAGTCGATGGGGGATGCCGAGATCCTGTTCGTGCCTGATCAGTATCTTGGCCACTACGTGCAGACCCGGCTGGGGAAGGCGCTGCATCTGTGGCCGGGCTTTTGCCCTACCCACCGCCGCATCCGGCCGCGGGACATCAAGGAGGCCCGTGCCGCCCACCCCGAGGCCAAGGTGGTGGTGCATCCGGAGTGCATGCCGGAGACGATCGCTTTGGCAGACCATGTCGGCAGCACATCCGGCATCCTGCGCTTCTGCCGTGAATCGGATGCCCGCGAGTTCATCATCGGCACCGAACTGGGCCTGCTCCACCGGCTCACCAAAGAGAACCCCGACAAGCGGTTCTATCTGGCGACGGAGCTCTCCGATTGCCCGAACATGAAACTGACGACGCTGGAGAAGGTGTTCTGGTGCCTCCGGGACCTGGAGTTCGTCATCACCGTGCCGCCGGACATCGCCCAACAGGCGCGAGTCCCCATCGAACGCATGCTGGAGGTCGTGTGACGCGGACTGCGGGAAGCACGAAATCCGAAATCTGATGCGCTCTGACAAACGGAGGCATGGCAGGCCGGACAGCCGAGAGCCGACAGCGCTCAAAGGAGCTCAACCGTGAACGGTGCACGGTGAACGCCGAGCGGCGCGAGGCCTCCCATGACTGAGGTCATTCCCCGCTGGGAGTGGCGGACGTTCGGCGCGGACTTCGGCGAGGCCGAAGCCCGCATCGCCGCGGGTGAACAGACCCGCGCGGTGGACAGCGGAGAAGTGTACATCCTGTCACGACGCAGCGGCGTCAACGTCAAGATCCGGGAGGCGGTCTTGAACGTGAAAGTACTTCTGCAGACGAACGGGGAGCTGTTGGAGCAGTGGACGCCCGCCTTGAAGGCCCTCCTGCCCCTGGATGCGGAGACGGTGGCCGAGGTGATGCAGTTGCTGCGCGTGCCGCCACCGCGCTCCCTGAGCGGACCGCATTCCCTGGAGCGGCTGCTGAAGCTGGCGGCCTCCGGGGCGGACCTCCTGCCGGTGCATGTGACGAAACAGCGTACGTGCCACTCGGTAAACGGCTGCAAGGCGGAGATCGCCGATCTCACTGTGGATGGAATCCCGATCCGTACTGTCGCGGTGGAGCATGAGAGCCCGAAGCTGGTCACTTTGACGGTGCACATGCTCGGGCTGGAAGGCCGGGAGAACGTCAACTACGTCCGCGGGCTCAAGCGCCTCATGGGCTGGGAGGCGTGATACCCGTGGCGCGCGTTGCTGCCATCGATGTGGGCTCGAACTCGGTGAAGATCCATGTTGCGGAGCTGGGGAATGGCGCCCGGTGGAAGACACTCGCAGATCAGACCGAGATCACTCGTTTGGGCGAAGGGCTGAGAGATACCGGAGCGATCACGCCGCCGGCCATGGCCCGCACCTTGGAGGCCCTGGGCCGTTTCGTCTCCACGGCACGCACGCGTGGCGCCGAGCGAATCGCAGCGGTGGGCACCATGTGCCTGCGGGAGGCCGCCAACTCTGAGGAGTTTCTCATGCGCGCCAGGGAGACGCTTGGCTTGGAGATCGAAGTGATCGACGGTGAAGAGGAGGCGCGCCTCTCGTACCTCGCCATCATCTCGGGACTGCCACTCCCCCAGGGGGTCATCGCCTTCGACACTGGCGGCGGCAGCACGGAGTTCATCGTGGGCCGCGGCAGCGTCATCGAGCTGCGCTTCAGCCTCAACCTGGGGTCCGTAGCCCTCACCCAGGAGTTCCTCCGGTCCGACC
This sequence comes from Candidatus Eiseniibacteriota bacterium, assembly GCA_025453925.1. Lineage (GTDB taxonomy): Bacteria > JAFGKV01 > JAFGKV01 > JAFGKV01 > JAFGKV01 > JAFGKV01. The sequence continues at coordinate 7,446 of JALOPK010000126.1, forward strand.
CGGTGACGCCCGATGAGCTTTCGGCCCTGCTCGCGCACCTCGCGCCCTCGCTGCGCCCGATGACTCGCCCGGGCAAGCGGTTCACCATGGTGGGTATGGGCGGCACCTTGACCTCCATGGCGGCAGTGAAACTTGAGCTTGCGGTCTATGACCCGGAGCGTGTCCACGGCTCCATGCTGACGCGCGCCGACGTCGAAGCACAGGTGGCGCAGTACCGGAAAGCCCCGATCGATGAACGCCGGAGCATCGTCGGTCTCCATCCCAAGCGCGCCGATGTCATCCTGGCCGGCGCCGCCATCGTCCTCGCCATCCTTCGCCATCTCGACATGGATCACCTCTTGGTCAGTGATCGAGGCCTCCGCCACGGCCTCATCTTCGATCGATTTGTTGCACCTGCAGCGTCCACTGAGTAGCGCGAGGGCAGGCGCCCTCCGCGACTCCCACGGACAGAAGTGTGGTCCTGCGCTCCGCGAACGGCACCAGCAGGAGGGTGCCCTCGCTATCGCCGGGGAGCTCCTGCTGCCTCCTCCTGCGATTCTCCTCTGGCGGCTCCTCCCGTGTTCTGCTCGAACTCGCCCACGGTCTCGTGCGCCGTGATGACTGAGAACGTGGAGTCGTTGCAGACTATGCAACAACGCAAGGAGGCGGCGCGAGTTCTGGGCTTCGTATCTGACCGCCTCGCTTGGCAGGATATGCGGTTCGTGCTCGCCCACCGACTGACTCATATAGGACATGTCCTATATGCCTGCGAACTCGGCGAGGTCGCGAAGGCTCAGGGCTGGGGGAGGGTTACCGTGAACGTCGCGCCCACGCCAACCGCGCTTTCCACTGAGATGGCGCCACCCATGGCCTCGACCAACTGCTTCGTGATGGTCAAGCCCAACCCCGCTCCTTCCTCCCCGGTTTCCCTTGTGCTAAGCCGCACAAACGGATCGAACAGGCGCTTCTGATCCTCCGGCGAAATGCCAGGGCCGTTGTCGTGGACGGAGAGTGCGACCAGGTGCTCGTCGGCACGGCATGAAACCCGCACGTTCCCTCCCTGCCCCGTGTACTTCAACGCATTCCCCAGAAGGTTGATAAGCACCTCCCTGAGCCGATCGGGGTCTCCGTTCACGGGACACGAAGGCCATCCGTCGTCGTCAGCGGTGAGGGCGATACGGCCATCGGCAGCCCTCACCGACAGCAGTTGCACGACATCAAGGATCAACGGTCTCAGCTCGAACGGCACGCGCTTGCACTCCCCG
>JALOPK010000481.1 GCA_025453925.1 Candidatus Eiseniibacteriota bacterium
GAAGGAGTGGGTGGGTGGCATCCGGCCGAACAATGGGCTTGTGGCGATGCTGGAGGAAGTAGCGGACCTCCAGGACATGGCGACCCAATTCAATGCCGAGGCATTGAAGCCATCCCTCGAGATCCGCTACTTTCTGCCTCAGGAGCGAACTCGCTGAGGCGAAGGCAAGATAGCAGCCGGGGCGGTGAAGGCGCAAGATGCGCGCCGCCCCGGACGTGCAGAGGATGCACCCCACAGCCCGCCGCACACGGCTCCTGCACGATCCCACAAGAGGCGCCACCTTCCCATCCGCCCGCTGAGCCCGAACGCGAGTCCTGACGAGGGAGACCGGGCGAGGTCGCCCCTCTTTGAACGCGGAAGATACTCGACCACCATCCAGCATCGGATCTCCAAGGACATTTCGCGAAGGAGGAGGCACAGCCCGCCTCGCCACACCGTGGTCAGGCAGTCGGGCTTGACCGCGGCGCCCTCTCTTCGTAACTGGTTGCCCGACTATTCGGACATTCGTTCAGCACGCACGTTGGGATAGCCTCACCATCGCAAAGGGATTGCGCCCATGACCTGGATCCAGGAACTTCTCACTCAGGACTCCATCGCTCACGCCATTCTGGTGCTGGCGATTGTCGGTGCGACGGGTCTGGGCCTGGGCAGTATCACCGTACGGGGGATTTCGCTCGGTGTCGGCGGCATCCTGTTCAGCGGGCTGCTCTTCGGCCATCTGGGGCTCTCGATCCACGAAGGAGTGCTGGAGTTCATCCGCGAGTTCGGGCTCATCTTGTTCGTCTACTCCATCGGCCTTCAGGTGGGGCCGGGGTTTTTCCAGTCGCTGAGGCGCCAGGGGCTGTCGCTGAACCTCCTGGCCGCCAGCGTCGTGGTGCTGGGAGTCGGCGCCGCGGTGATCATCGCCCATGTGGCCCATCTGGAAATGCCGGTAGTCGTGGGATTGCTCTCGGGTGCGACAACCAACACGCCAAGCCTCGGGGCCGCGCAGCAGGCGCTCAAGGACATCCAGGGCCTCCCAGCCGAGACGACGAGGCTCCCGTCGCTCGGCTATGCCATCGCCTACCCCTTCGGCATTCTGGGCGTGATCATGACCATGGTCCTGATGCGGTTCATGTTTCGCATCAACGTCAGCAAGGAGGCGGAGGAATTCGAGGAGTTCCAGGAGGCGAACGCCCCCCAGCTTGACACAATCAACGTCGAGGTCAAGAACCCGAATCTCGACGGTTTGACCCTCGCGCAGCTTCCCGGCGTGGGGGATGAAATCGGCGTTGTCGTGTCGCGTCTCCTGCGCGCGGGCAGGCAGAACGTCCCGCAGCCGAGCACGATCATTCGCCTCGGTGATGTGCTCCACGCGGTGGGCGGCAAGGACCGCCTCAAGCAGCTCCAACTGATCGTCGGCAGCGAAAGCGCGCTGGACGTGAGCGCCATCCCGAGCTCCATCATCTTCAAGCGGATCATCGTCACCCGAAAGGCTGCGTTGGGGAAGACCATCGACGAACTTGGTCTGAGGGCACGATACGGCGTCACCATCACGAGGATTGCGCGTTCCAATATCGAATTCACCCCGACGCGACGCATCCGGCTTCTATTCGCCGATGTGCTGTTCGTGGTGGGCGAAGAAGGATCGGTGCAGGCGGCCGCGCGGGAGCTGGGAGATTCGGTCAAGGAGCTCAACCATCCCCACGTGGTCTCGGTCTTCGTCGGTATCTTCCTCGGCGTGGTGATCGGAAGCTGGCCCGTCTTTTTCCCCGGAATGCCCGCTCCCGTGCGGCTGGGCCTGGCCGGCGGCCCTCTCCTCGTGGCGATTTTCCTCAGCCGCATCCGACAGGTCGGGGGCCTCGTGTGGTACATGCCCGTGAGCGCCAGCTTCATGCTCCGCGAACTCGGCATCGCGATGTTCCTGGCATGTGTCGGGCTTCGCGGGGGCGATCAGTTCGTCGAAACCCTGCTCCACGGGGGCGGAATGACGTGGATGGCGTGGGCGGCGATCATCACGTTCGTGCCGATCATGCTCGTCAGCCTGATCGGGCGCCTCGTCTGCAAGCTCGACTTCGTCACGCTTACCGGTCTGCTCTCCGGGAGCATGACCGATCCGCCTGCACTGGCCTTTGCCAACACCATGATCGGCAGCGACGCGCCTTCGATCTCCTACGCGACGGTGTACCCGCTGGTCATGATCCTGAGAGTACTGTCCACCCAACTGCTCGTTATCCTGCTCATGGCGTGACGGGTCGCCCCGATCAGAAAGGGGTACGGCCGCCGCGTCCAATCTTTGGATGATTCGGAAGGTCCGTCGTCATGCTGCGCGGTGTGCCGCCACACCAACCGGGCGCTCCACGCCCTGGAAACGGCGCGGGGGATCCGGTCTACTCGAATGGACGGTCGAGGCGATTCCCGTATGCTCCGTTGCGCTTGAGGAGAGGATCCCAGTACATCGTTCTGCTGACGATTCCCGCCATCCTTCACTTTGAGGCTGTCGCCCTTTCCGGACTCGAAGGGTTGGGCGTCCCCAAAGTGTTCCGGTTTGG
>JALOPK010000482.1 GCA_025453925.1 Candidatus Eiseniibacteriota bacterium
GGTCGGCCTCGGTCGGCATGGCCTGAGCGGTGGCACGTCGGCCAGTCGCATCCCCGGGCGAGCATGCCCGGAGAAACGCTCGATGGACGTACGCAAGATTCGGGGGTGCTGCTCCTTGGCCCGGTCCGCATGTGAGTGCGCTTACATGCAATTACTGCGCCGCACGCAACGCTGCGAATTCACACAACGAGGCATCCGAGGTCTGTCAAGAAACAGCCAATCGGGGGTCGGAACTTGACCAGAAACGGCCAATCGGGGGTCGGAACTTGACGGCACTCGGGGAGGCGCGCCCGCGCGAACACGAGTGCGAGACCGCCGTTCATTTCATGTCACGGTCCGTCGAGGGCCTGGTTCGATGAATGGAGGCCCGGGGGCCTGCGCGAGTGTGAGCACGAAGTCCTACGGGGAGGTGCAGGGAGGTGGGAGGCGCTTCCCTCGAAACACCGGGCGGCAACTCGGACCAGAGCGACTCCACGCACCTCGACACGGCGCCCATTCCCGCCATTTTCGAAGCACCAGAGCATCGGCCTGGGTTCTCGTGCGGGTGTCGCGTACCTCCGCCCACGGCCGCGCGGAGATCGGGACCACCCCGATGCGCTAGCTGCTGGCGCGGAGCTGGTGGCAGAGTTCCTCGACTCCGCGCTTGCCGAGACGGCACCGCATCGGCCACCAGAATCTCGGGCGGAAACTTGCCCGAGATCTCCAGGGCTTCGTCCGTGGTGCCCGCCACCCGGACCTCGCAGCCACCCTCCCGCAATACTTCCATACATGGGCGAGCAGCCGGGCCGTGAACGGGTTGGGATCCACGACCAGCACGCGGCGCCCGCTCGGGCTGCTGGCGCAGTGGCTGCTGAGCGACAATTACATCTCCCCATCGCATTGCCTCGCCCTGGTTGCTACCAGGCGGGGGTCGTTGCCTCATCAGGAACGCTACCAGCGGAGGCAACATGTCGAACATCAGCAAGAAGACACGTCAGGAGTTGGTTGTGGCCGTCGGAGAACGCTACCGGATGGCTGTGAAGCCCGAGAAGTCGCAGATCCTGGGTGAGTTCGTCGCGCTCACCAGGTACCACCGCAAGCACGCGATCCGGATCTTGAACCGAACGGCCGTTCCCGCGCGACCCCGAGGGGCGGGGAGGTCCCGCATCTACGACGAGTGCGTGCGAGAGGCCCTGACGACGCTGTGGGAGGCATCGGACCGGGTGTGTGGGAAACGGCTGAGACCGCTCCTCCCGTTGCTGGTCACCTCCCTTGAGCGGCACGGCCATCTTCACCTCGATGAGACAGTTCGGTGCCGAGTTCTCTCGGCCAGCGCCGCGACCATCGACAGGGTGCTGGCCGGGCCGCGCGCCAGCTTGTCGGGACGACGGCGGAGCCGAACCAAGCCGCTCATTCGAAGCCAGGTGCGCGTTCGTACCTTCGGAGACTGGGCCGACCCAGAGCCCGGCTATACGGAGATCGACCTGGTCGCGCACTGTGGCGGCACGCTGACCGGGAGCTTCGCGCACACGCTGACGGTCACGGACATCGCCAGCGGGTGGACCGAGGGTGTGCCACTGCTGGTGCGAGAGGGAAGCCTGGTGGTCGATGCCTTGGACCGTCTGCGGTCGGAGTTGCCTTTCTCACTGAAGGGCGTTGACTCGGACAACGGCAGCGAGTTCATCAACGAGTTCCTGCTCCAGTACTGCAAGGAGAAGGGAATCGAGTTCACCAGGTCGAGACCGCATCGGAAGAACGATCAGGCGTGGGTCGAGCAGAAGAACGGCTCGGTCGTGCGGCGGCTCGTGGGCTACGGCCGCCTGGAAGGCATAGCGGCGGTGGAGGCCCTTGCCCGCCTGTACGGCGTCGCCCGTCTCTTCACCAACTTCTTCCAGCCGTCGTTCAAGCTGGCAAGCAAGGAACGCATCGGTGCTCGGGTAACCAAGCGATATCACCCGCCCGAGACGCCCTGCGCCCGGCTGCTGGCGTCCCCCGCGATTCCGGAGCCCATGAAGGAGCGCCTACGCGCCGTACTTGTGACACTGGACCCCCTGCGGCTGCTCGACGAGATCCGGACCGTCCAGCATCACCTTGCCGGGCTCGCTGCCGGGGAAGCCGTCCACGTGCTCCCATCACGCGATGCCGATCTCGATCGGTTCCTGCGCGGACTCGCCACTGCTTGGAAGAGCGGCGAGGTCAGGCCCACCCACCGCAAGGGTCCGAAGCCCGCACGGCACTGGCGGACGCGCAAAGATCCCTTCGAGGCGTTCTGGCCGCGAATCCTCCTGTGGCTCGAATCCGAGCCCGAGCAGACGGCTAAGCAACTCCTCCTGCGGCTTCGGGCCGAGGAGCCCACCAGCCCCTCCGACGGGCAGCTCCGGACCCTCCAGCGGCGCGTGAAGGTCTGGCGGAGGGCTGCCGCCCGACGGCTGGTCTTCGGAGCGCCCGCAGTCCTGGCGCTGACCGCGAGTGGGTGCGATTCTTCTGAGGCAAGCGGGTAGGATTCCTTTCTGAGGCAACACGCCGAGTGAATGTAGTTGACGTTCAACATGAATGTAGTTGACGTTCAACAGCTGGGGCCGTGTCGTCCAGATCGTCGTGGACGCTAGCGCCTGATCTTGGCCACCACCCCCTCCGGCCGGTCCAGGTCCCGGCGCCCGAACACCAGCACCTCCCACGCCATCCCGCCGCCCGCCAACTTCTCGCGGATGATGCGATCGCGGCGCAGGCGGTCGCCACGATGGAAGGCGGCGCCATCGATGTAGATGGCCTTCTTGGTGCCGGTAAGGACGAAGTCGGCGACGCTGATCGCGGCCCCGCCCGGCTCGGGGGCGACGGCGACCTGCTTGTCCACCGCGATGCCGTGCTGCTCGAACAGGCGCAGGAACTTCAGCTCCAGTGGCGAGCCGCAGCCGGCGTCGTAGGCTTCCAGCCAGGGCTTCGGGTCGTAGTTCTGCTGGCCGGTCTTGGTCGGGGCGTCGGCGGCGAGCTGTTCGAGGTCAGGGAGGACCAGCGGCCAGCGGAGGTGCTCGTGATAGCGCTGGTTGTGGTACGTCTTGAGGCAGCGGTAGCAGGCTGTCTCGCAGTCCTTGTGGTCCAGGTGTTCGATCGTTCG
>JALOPK010000483.1 GCA_025453925.1 Candidatus Eiseniibacteriota bacterium
CCAAGGTGACGCGACGGTTCTTTTTCCTCCCGGACCGCCGGGACAGGAGCATCGGGTTCCGCGTCGTCCTGCCGATCCAGTAGGGAATCAGGGTCTTCCCCCGAGATTCCTCCGCAATTCGCAAAGAAGTCTCGGATGGAAGGTCGCGGGCGTGAGCCCGCATCAAGCACATTGAAAATGCGCCCGACGCACGAGCGCACTCCGCAGGTGTGAGTGCCCGGCGGGAGGTTCAACGGAGGGCAAGGCGGCACTGCCGCGGGCCCAAGAAACACGGAGGATCGAATGGAACTCAGGAAGGTACTGATATTGCTGGCATGCGGGGCTGTGGTGGGTTGCGCCGACGTCTCCAAGCAAGACGTGGATGCCCTGGGTATGAAGGTCGAGGCAAGTATCGCCCAATCCGTCGCCGGGCTCGATCAGAAGATCACCGCCACGGACGCGAAGTACGCTAACATGCTCGCCCTCGAACAGAAGGTGAAAAACGGCGTGGAGCAGATCGACGCGAACGCAAAGCTGCTCAGTGAGTCGGGGAAGGCCTGGTTGCAGGTGCTCCAGACCCGAAGGAACGCCCTGAAGGAGGAGTTGAGGAGCGTGGAGGACCAGCTCGCGGCGCTCCAGACGCAGAAGGAATAGTCTGCCCCCACGGAAGGGCATGGTGGTCCCCCGTCTTCCCATCCTCTGGAAGGCTGCATTCCGAGGCACATGGACCACCTCGAGGAAGGCATCGCCGAGTCGCTCTCGTGTCGTGAGGGCGGGCGGATGGGGCCTTGACGGCGATTTCCTTCCCTCAACCCCGAGAGTCTCCCAAATCTCGTCTGTTGTTCCCTGTCAGGCTTGTCGACCTCCTGGTCGCCGCCGAGCTGCCCCTCTTCCGGCTGGATCCGATCCAGGCGAATCCGGAGCCCGCCAAGCAGTAGCCGGCCCGCTCCCGGACGGCTGCGGGCAACCGGCGGTCGCCCCTCGGCCCGCGAGCGCTCCGATTTGCGTTGACTCTGCAGGCTTCGTGACGAGCATTTACCGGAACAGGAGCCAATCCATGCTGGATCATCGAACTCACCCTCTGCTCGCCGTCATCAGCGCAAAGGGGTGCCGACTCTCCCTGCCTGTGGTGACTGCCCTGGTGTGCGGGCTGGCCACTGGATGCAGCTCCACGACCTACCTCATGCCCACACCGAACGTGTACACCCAGCCAAACTGGAACCCGTTCGTCGATGTTCCGCCGGCGCTCCAAACCGACAAGATATCCGTGCTTTACGTGACCGATCGGGTCCCGAGTGACCAGACGCCCGGTCACTGGGAATACGGGCAAGAACGCTCGAGGTCCGCGGCGTTCGGCGAGGCCGAGATTCAAATTGCCGAGAACCTATCCTGGGATGCCCTGGCACAGGCGAGTCGCTCGTCTGAGCGCGAAGAAGAGCTCCCGCTGATCCTGACTTCCACCAACGAGCTGGGACGCTTCCAGCCAACGCCTCCCACGCTGATCCTCTCCGATGCCGAGTTGGCTCAACCGGAGCATGCCTCCGGGCCGCTGGACTCGGAGATGGCCCGCCGCTTCACGGACGAGTTGACCCGACGCCTTGCTGCCACGCCGCGCAAGGAAGTCTTTCTCTACGTGCACGGGTTCAGCAACAGCTTCGAGGATGCGATGTTCAGCATCGGCGAGCTCTGGCACTTTCTGGGCCGCGAGGGTGTGCCGATCGCCTACACTTGGCCGTGCGGCGTGGGCGGCATCCGCCAGTACCTGTATACGATCCTCTCCGGACAGTTCACGAACTATCACCTCAAGCAGACGCTCCGCTTGATTGCCTCATGCCCCGAGGTCAAGAAGATCCACCTCATCGCCCACAGCCGGGGAACGGACGTGGTGATCACGGCGCTACGCGAGCTGTATCTCGAAACTCGGGGCACGCCGGGGGCCACGGATCGACTGAAGCTCGGCAGGGTCGTTCTGGCCGCGGCCGACCTTGACGTTGACGTGACCATCGAAATGAACGCCACCGAGCGGGTCCTGCGGGCTGTCGATGCCACCGCGGTGTACATCTGCGGCAAGGACAAGGCCCTGGCGTTCTCCAGCTGGCTCTCGCTGGGCAGCATGCGGCTCGGCGATCTCGAACCGCACATCTTCACACGAGAGGAAATCGACACTCTGCGCTCATCGCAAAGGCTGCAGGTCCTCGACGCCCGCGTCGCAGACGCCGGGTCGTTTGGTCACGGTTACTTTCACGCCAACCCCGCGGTCAGTTCCGACATCGTCTTGTTCCTGCGGTATCAGCTTCCGCCGGGCGCCGAGCACGGCCGTCCGCTGGGAGTCTCCGATTCCGGATTCTGGGTCATCGGCGACCAGTATCCCGGGCCGGCCTGGCGACTGCCGAAGCCGGAGGCAAGGGACTGAGCCATGACGGACCCAGAAAGCGCAGTCCCGTGCCGCCAGGTTCGGTGCAGGCGAATGCTGCGAGCGTTGTTTTACATCCTCCTCGTCCTGATCATTACGGGTATGACCGTATGGGGGGCGCTCTTCCTCTGC
>JALOPK010000127.1 GCA_025453925.1 Candidatus Eiseniibacteriota bacterium
TGGCAGTACACGCAATCATAGCAGCAGATCTTGTGGGGAACGAGATCCACACCGAGGGACAGTCCGAAGCGACGCGACGGCACGGGCCCATAGACCCGTTCTTGGGGCTGGCCTTGTCTCATTGGTCGTCCTTCACCGCGTCAGTCACGGTGGAAGACCGGCGAACGCAGACTCCTCCCTTCCTTGGCAAAACCTGGGCTACAGGGCGGTCAGCGCCGCGACCGCTGCGTGGTCGAGGCGCTGCACCAGCGCGACGACCAAATCAATGAGGCCGGCAACGTCGTCGAGGCTCAGAATGCCCACGTGGGAATGAATATGGCGTGTCGGCACGCCCAGGACGACGCTGGGGCAACCGACGCGGGTCACGTGAATGACGCCGGCGTCGGTTCCCCCGCGCGCCATGAGTGAAAGCTGGCAGGGGATACCCTGCTCGCGGGCGGTCTGGATGACCAACTCCTTGAGCGGCTGGTTGGGCACCATGCTAGAGTCGAAGGTGAGCAGTGAGGGTCCCTTTCCCATCCTCACCAGCGCGCGCTCAGGCTCGATGCCGGGGATGTCTTGGGCGATGTCCACCTCCAGAGTGAGGCAGACATCGGGATTCGCCAGCCATGCGGTGGTGCGGGCTCCCCGCAGTCCCACCTCTTCCTGCACCGTGCCCGCTCCCATCACCGTGTTCCTGTGCTCCAGCTTCTCCACTGCGAGTCTTCGGATGACCTCGGCTGCCACGAACGCGCCGATTCTGTCGTCGAATGCCTTCCCCATCGCCAGCGTTGACAGCCCCTTCACCGAACCATTCTCGATAACTGGCTTCTCAATGGTCTCGAAACGGCTGTCCGGCACGACGGGATCTCCGATGCGGACTCCCATCTCTACTGCTTCTTCCCTGGAGGATGCGCCGATGTCGATGAACATCCTGTCGTACTTGACCACCTTGTCGCGCTCCTCGGGGGGAAGAATGTGCGGCGGTTTGGACGACACCACCCCCAGGAGCTGTCCCTTGGCGGTCCGGATGGTTACGCGCTGGGCGAGCAGGACCTGATCGAACCATCCTCCAACCGTGGTGAACGCCAGAAACCCTTCCTTGCTGATCCCCGCGATCACGAATCCGACCTCGTCGACGTGCCCGGGAAGCAGCACCACTGGGCTATCGGCGAGGCCGCGCTTCGAGAACAGGATCGATCCCAGCTTGTCGGTCGTCACCTGGTCACAGTATGGGGCCACGTAGTCCCTCAAGATCCTCCCGGGCTCTCGTTCGAAACCGCTGGGCCCGAAGGCATCTGACAGGCGACGTAGGAACTCGACGGACTCATTGCTCAACATCGTTACCCTCCCATGATCATTGATCATGATGCGGCATCGGCCGGAGTGTGAGACGCCCAGGCCGGACAGAACATCTGCATCTTCCGAGGCCATTCCCGAACCTTGTTGCCGGCGTGATCGAAGATGATCACCCTCCAGTCACCCCGCCCCGGACGCGTCTTTCCCCGTGCGTTGAGCGCCAGGTATCGCCCGTCGGGGGACCACACGAGCCGCCCGCGGTTCAATCGTTCGTCGAGTTGGATGGTGTGCCGGACCCCCGGTGTGGTGGTGTCCGGCCAGAGGAGAATGCTCATCGGCTTGGGGCGCTCCCGCAGTGCGGCCATGACGCCTCGAGGAGACCAGGCCCCCGACACGACTCGTTCATCCATACCCGGGCTGAGTTTCGTGCGGCTTCCGGTCTCCAGCGCCAGGATCTCGAGACCCACGGTTCCTCTTCCGCTCTTCCCGGCGACGCTGAACACGATCGACTGGCCATCGGGAGACCATCGGCCCTTGAACTCCGTCGTGTCCGGTGCCCCGCCGAGCGACTGGCGATCACCAGTCGCGGTGTCGACGATCACCAGGTCCCACGGTGACTGCCGTGATAGCTTCGCCTGGCAGAGAAGCCTTCGGGAATCCTGCGCCCATTCGGGGCGAAGCAGCCGCTCGCCCGGGCGCGCCATCGGCTGCACCTCACCTGTCCGCATATCCCTGAGCACGAGCTGTCCCAGCATGGAGTCTTTCGTCACATGGGCGAGTTTCGTTCCATCCGGTGAGATGGCGCACCAGAGCTCGCCAGGGCTGACGGGGCCGTAGACCAATTCGTCGGTTCGGCGCGTGAGATCAAATGCCCGAAGGGACAGGGTCCGGTCTGCGGTCTCCCTGGACTCGTAATAGATGCGGGCGCCGTCCGGCGTCCACAGGGGCCAGGTCTCAGCCCTGTCGGGGGTCTCCGTGATCCGCTGCATGATTCGCCCATTGCCGTTCACGATATAGAGGTCGCTCACCTGACTGCGCCCACCGGCAACGACCAGCCGGTAGTCAGCAAGGTCGGTGGCGTGGTCGCACGCGCAGAGGCACGCCGCCACGGCAAGGACTGACGCTCTCCTGGCCCCGTTCATGCGGTCTGTTCCCCGACGATCACCGTGCGCAAGGCGGCAACAATGTCCTCCGGTTCCGACATCCGGCCCTGCCCTTGATCCCTGCCGGCCAGCTCACCCCGCGCGGGTCCCACTACCCTGACACCGAACGAGACGAGACGGGCCACATTGTGCTGCACGATCCTGTTCGCCCACATCTGGTGGTGCATGGCCGGCGCAATCAAAAGCGGGCAGACGGCGGCCAGGCAGACCGACGCCAGCAGATCATCGCCGAGGCCTGCGGCGAGCCGGCCGATGAAGTCCGCGCTGGCCGGGGCCACGAGTACGGCATCGGCCCCATCCGGGATGTCCAGATGAACAGGCCGCGAGGGGGGGGGCTCCTCGAACATCTCGTCATAGACCCGACCGCCCGCCAGGGGGGCGAAAGTATGGGCCGTCACGAACCTCGCTCCCGCTTTGGTCAACACCACCCGTACCCGGGCCTCCTCCTTCACCAGAAGGCGTGCGAGTGTCCCTGCTTTGTACGCGGCGATGCTGCCGGTTACGCCCAGCACGATCGTCGTACCCTGAAGCGTCGTCCTCATCTCAGTTTCCTCCGATCATGTCATGTGACCCAGTTGCAGGGACTGGCACCGGACGATGAACCTCAACGTGCCGCCAGAGCCAAGCCGCCGTTGCCTCGCGGCCGGCGACCTCCGCCCGGACGATCCCGTCGCGGTCGACCACAAGACAGCGATACCCGGTTTCCACCCATTCCAGCAGGTTCGCCACCACGATGTCGGCTCCGCAGCGCCGGGCAAGCCTTGCAGCCCGGGAGACGAGTTCTGCCTCGGTGATGCCCGACTCCAGCTTGAAGCCCACGAGACACGCATTCGGGAACCAAACACCAAAGCGGTCGATCATCTTCGGCGTGGGATGAAGCTCGATGGTCCACGGTGCTCCCGAGGCTCGCTTCTCGGGGCGCGCCTCGGAAGGTGCGAAGTCCATCACCGCCATGGCGTGGAACACGGCCGAAAAGGCCCCCGTCTCCGAGAGACGCTGGAGCATCGGCTCAAGGTCGGAAAGCCATGAGACCGGGTGGATCGTCAGGCCTGCGTGCGCAGGGGGGCGAACCGAGCCGGCCCCTGACACGAGGTCCACCAGCCACCCTCGCGCGAGACCCTCGGCGGCAATCGCGGCGCCCAGAGCTCCGCTGGACGTATTCATGACAAACCGCACGGCGTCGAGGCGCGCCCTCGTCGGGCCGGCGGTGATCAGCGCGCGTGGCGTCACGGGCGTGCGGAATCGGCAGCCCGATGGCGGGGCCCGGGGGAGCGATCAGGGTGCCGGGCGATGCCGTTCATTCCGGCAGAGCGCGCATCAGCACGTCGTAGGCGACATTGACCCGTTTCGCCTGTTCCTCGGCCTTGGCGCGCTCGGACGACGTCAGGTGGGCGACCACGTCAGGGTGATAGGTGCGCATGAGCTCTTTCCATGCCTGTCGGACTTGGTTTCTGGTAGCATCGAGGCCGAGCCCCATCGCCACGTAGGCTTCCGGCACGTCCATGGCCCCGCTCCCGGGCATGCCGGGCTCCCGGGGGCGGCCCTCGGGGCGGGCAGACTCCTGCCGCTCCCGAATTCGCCGGCGCATGGGCTTGGCGGTCTTTCGGAGTTCTCCGCTCGGGTCGATCTTGTCCAGCGCCTGCCGCGCCCGCTCCCGCACGAAATCAATCGGATCATCCTTCGCGGCGAGAAGGAAAGGGAGCGCGGGTTTCGCCACGAGCTTGCCCAAAGCCTCGGCAGCGTACCGCCGCACCGCCCACTCGCTGTCCTCCAGTCCGTCAATCAGCGGTTCGATCGCCTCAGGGGGCGCCACGAAGGTGAGGGCTTTGGCCGCGTATTCACGGATACCGGGGTCGTCCTCCTGCAGGCTCATGATCAGGGGGCCCGCCGCGTCTAAGCCTATGTCCGCCAAAGCCCTCACCGCCTGATCTCGCACTTGCCGCACAGGATCCGTGAACAGACCGATGAGTGGGACGACTGCCTTGGCGTCCTTGATATGGCCCAAGGCTCCCGCCGCTTGCATTCTAACCTTCTCCTCGCCGTCGCCGAGAGCACCGACGAGACCCATCGCGGCATCCGGGCTCCCGATGGTGCCCAGGGCCTCGACCGCAGCGGCGCGAACCCCGGAGTCGGGATCGTGCAGCCCCATCATCAGGGAGGGCACCGCGCGCCGGTCGCCGAACCTTCCCAGCAGCAGCGCCGCGTTCTGGCGAACCCAGCGGCGTCCGTCCAGCAGCGCCGACATCAAGGCGGGTATGGTGGTTGCGCCCAGATCCACGACGGTGCGCTCAGCCGATCCCGGGAGCCGCGGAACATCCAGAAGATCCAGGATGGCCGAGGAGCTGCCGGAGCCGCCCAGCCTGGCCAGGCATCGGGCCACATCCTCTTTCAGCGTCTGGTCCGATGACCCCAGAAGCCCACTCACCGCAGGGACCGCGTCCTGAAGCCGGAGTACGCCCACGGTATCGAGGGCGGTCTGGACCACCGCTCGGGTGGGATCGCGGAGAAGCGCCAGCAGCGGGCCCCTGACCTTCTCCGGCGGGAGATGCCGGCTGAGCCTCGCCGCTTCGGCCCTGATCTCCGGCTCCTTGGCGGACAATGCCTCCAGTACCACGGTATCCCATCCCTCGCTCCTGGTGTCCGCCACCCGGCGGAGTTCATCCGTGGTAAGGCTCTTGCCTTTGAGCAGCTTTCCCAGGCCGAAGACGGGCACGAAAGCTCCTACATGTCGCCGCGAAGACCGGGGAGCGTCATCTCGTAGTAACTGCGTATGACCCGATCCACCTCGCCCTTCGGACACACCACCTGTTTGATGGCGAGCCTGGTCATGTTTTCCAGTTCCCTCACCGCGTCCGCCGACAGGGGGTACACCACCGCCACGGAGAGCATGCCTCCCATCCGGTCGATGGGCACCACCTGGTGGCGCTTTGCGAACTCGGGCGGTATGTACTTTATCACCTCGATATCCAGATCGTAGCCGTCGAGATCCATGTGCGGGACCCGGAGGTGGTTCGCCACGAAGTGGACGAGATCCCGCTCCGTCAGATAGCCCATCCCGATGAGAATCGTGCACAGCTTCTCGCGGTTGGTCGCTTGCTGGCGGGCTGCCTCCTCCACCCTCTCACGCGCCACATACCCGTTCTCGACCAGAAGATCACCGACTCGTTTCGTCTTTTCCCCCATCATCAACTCCTTGCTTGCGTGTCCTTGGGCGAATGGTCGTTGTCATCTCCCCCCCTCCACTGGGTCGAACCGCGCATGGAGTTCGCCATGAAGTTCATCAAGCGTCTCCCAGGTAGCGGACAGTGGCATCCGCAGTTCGGGAAGAAGCTCCCGCAGCATGAGGAGAGCCCGGCTGGCGGCGCGGGAGAAGACCGGATTTTCGCCGGTAAGCAGGACATTTAAATATGTCCCTAATGCTTTCAGCAAGCGCTGACAGGTAACGGCGATGAGCCGGCAGTCGCCCGCCGCCACCCCGAGATCGGCCAGGACCCGGCCACGCAGTTCAGGCTGGAGATCCACGTACGGATCCCACATCAGTGACGCGACATCGTAGCAGGGGCTGCCGAGCCTGAGATCCTGATGATCCAGCACCACGAGCGAATCGGCGTGTACGTAGAGATTCCGGGAATGGTAGTCTCGATGGCAGAGGACCATTCGATCCGGAGAGGCGCGGCGGGCGATGGCGGCCAATTCGTCCTGGAGAGCAACGTCGACGGCGGCACCGGAATCCCCCCCCCGAAGCGATGCCAGCGCCCGCAGGAGAAGCCGCAGTTCCCGCTCCAGCTTCTCCCCGTCCAGGCGCAGACTGCAGCCGACCAGCCCCCGCCGGCAACCCGCCGGTGTCGATTCCTGCAGGCGGATGAGGTACTCCGCCGCCCGCCGGTACACGCGCAGCTTCGCGGCCGGTTCCATTGTCTGAACGGCCGCCTCAAGGGATCGGTCGCCGACGTCTTCCAACAGGATGCATCCGTGTCGGCCGGCGATGCCAAGGATCTTTGGCACGGGTATCCGATTGCGGGTCAGCCACGCGGTGGTCTCGACATAGGCAACCGGATCGCTGGCAAAGTTGATCCGGGTTGCGGGGTCGACCCGACACAGGCGGTCCCAACGCCTTCGGGCCGGCTCGGTCTCGTCGAAGGGCTCCGGGTACAGACACGCGATGATGGCGCCTTCCGGTCGCTGTGCCCGGTAGTATCGGCGGGACGACACGTCCCCTGCCAGTGCCTCGATCGAGTGGGGAGAGGAACCCATGGCCTCCAATGCCGCTATGACCCTCGCGGAGGATGCGGCGGCGACGGGCATGGGCGTCATGAAGGAATGGCGACCACGAGGTTGTCGTCCAAGACCTCGCCCCGAGGGTCATGCCCGGCCCGATCGAGGGGCACAACGGCCACGCGGTCCAGCGTGCGCCCGGAAGGGATTCGGACGCCGTCGGCAAGAATGCACTGGTGGATTCGAGCGAGGCGCTCCACCACGACGCCATCCCAGAGCACGCTCTCGCTGACACGAGCGCTCCCGGAAACGCGAACTCCTTTGCCCCACCACGCAGGGCTGGCACCGGACTGGAGATGATACCGCAGGTATCGCTCCAGCGTGCTGAACTCCTGCCAGGTGTCTGTCACAACCCATGCGCCGACCGGCTGTCCCGCCGCATGGAGACGGGGATAGACATCCGAGGGAAAGTGGGAGAAGCCGGGCTCGGGCAGGAACTCCCACACCCGAGGGCCGACCAGTTGCACACCGGTGAAGAACAGCCCCGAACCGTCCTGGGTGTCAGCGCCGCGGAATCCGACGATCCGAGGCGGGTCGCCCGAAACGTCCACGCGGGTGTAGGGAACGCCGGGCGGAGCGGGAGCCAGAACCGCCGTGATCACCTGCGGGGGTTCCTCATGTATGGCACGTGGAGGCATGGGGGCCATGGCGATCTTGGCATTGATACTCCAGAACCAAGCGCCATCCAAGAAAGACCTCAGCGCATGGAGAGCCCCGGATGTGCCGAGCAGCTCTTCCTCCATGGAGAACGTCGCCGGGACTCCGTCCAGGGCCGCACGCACGCTGTCGGGGAGATGGTGGAGATTCACGGCGATATCGTTGATGCCCGCCGCGAGGAGCTGCCGGGCCAGGGTTCGTACAAGAGGGACCCCCCGGTACGGCACCGCCGCCTTTGCCCGCACCTCGGTCAGCGGCCACAGCCGCGTACCCTTTCCCGCTGCCAGCAGCAGCGCCTTGACCTTCATGTCCGCCTGGCCACGATCACGATGTCGCGCGCCAGGGAGGCCGCCATCCTGCCGCGCACCCTGACCGCCAACCGCTGGCGCAGAGGGCTCCACTTCGGGGCGGAAAACACCCCGTGCATGGTCATCACTCGAAAGCCGACCAGTCGAAGGGGCACCAGGACCTCCGAAAGCCTGGCGACGTCTCGGCCCTGCTTCCAGGCTGCGACACGATGGCGAAGCATGGGTCCGGGGCCGTTGTACGCTGCATTCCACGCTGTGAACCCGAGCACTCCGCCCTCCCTGAGGAGACGATGGGCCTCACGGAAGAACCGGCCATAGTCAAGGTAACGGATGGTGGAGAAGGGAACGAGCACCGTATCGATGCACCCGTCCCGTAGCGGGACATTGTGGGCATCGGCCAGCATGAGGGGGAAGGACGAGGCCGCGGCGGCCATCTGGAGCATCACCGCCGAGAAGTCTACCCCGATGACCCTGAGGCCCCGGACTCCGTAAGAGGGAAACAGCCGGCCGTCGCCGCACCCGACCTCTAGAACAATCCCGCCCGCCGCGTCGAGCAGGGGTGCCTCTGCAGACGCGAGCACGCGGGCCGGCTTCCCGAGGTGAAGACGCCACCCAGGAGCAACCCGGTTCCATGCGTCCGCCAGCGCGCGAAGCTCGGGGTCCGGGGTCTCCTGCTCGGCCAGCACCGGAATACGCCCGAACCACGGGTAGGTCCTATCGCATGTCCCGCAGTGCATCGGTTCGCGGGTCTCGGCGTGGAGGTCGAGGTTGCCGTGGCATGCCGGACACACCAGCAACGGGTGGAACCAGCGGTCATCGGCTGAGGAGCGGTCAGGTCGATCCGGGGGGAGATGATTCACGAACCACTCCATGGGATGATGCGGGAACGCCCGGGAATGGTGGCGGGTAGACCCTTTACTTGCGTAGTCGCGCCATTCACTGGCTTCATTCGAACGGACAAGGAGGAAGAATGCGGCGT
>JALOPK010000484.1 GCA_025453925.1 Candidatus Eiseniibacteriota bacterium
GGCTGGCCGTATGATCGCCAAAGCCGAATTCTGCCCGGAGCTTTTCGACTTCTTCGTCTCGCACCACCGGCCGGGGCGCATCGGCTTCGTGGGAGCAAGCGATACCGTCGGCACCGCCATCCGTGACGCGCAACGGCAGTTGACCCTGGACGGAGCGCCGTCCCGGTGGTCGCATGTCTTCCTCATGGGAGACATGAGGGCTGACGGCGAACCCTATATCTTCGAGAGCGACCTCGAACCCGATTTCGAGCGGCACCAGGTTCGAAACGGCGCCCAGGAAAGCCGGCTGCGCAAATGGGCCGCGGATGCCGTCGAGCACGCGGCGGTAGTCGAGATCGCCGAGGTAGGGGACAGGGTGCCCGCTCTGATGGCCGCTACCCTCAGCTTCGTGTACGGGCAGCAGGTTGCCTACCCCATCATGCAGCTCGTTGGCACATGGTGGCAGATCATCTCGGCCCGGGTCTGGCGGGCGAACCCCTTCGAGGACGCAAAGGCGCTCTATTGCTCGAGTTTCGTCAGGCACTGCTTTCTTGAGGTCGGGGTGGATCTCGTCGATGAACGCATCCATCTGAGCAACACCGCGCCTGAACATCTGTGGCAGACCAGCCGCGCAACGAAGTGCCTCACGTGGAGGCGAAGGGAAGGCAGCCTGCGATATGCGTGATGCACATTCCGTGCGGGCCACGACGGGGGGGCGAGAACTGATCTTTGAGACCGGCGCCATCGCCTGCCTCGCTCATGGCTCGGTGGTGGCCAGACAGGGTGATGCCGTCGTGCTGGCCGCGGTGGTTGCCTCCCACGACCCACCCGGTGAACGCGATTTCTTCCCGCTCACCGTGGAGTACCGGGAGAAGCTGGCGTCCGCCGGGAGGATTCCCGGGGGCTACCTGCGGCGCGAGTCGCGCGCCACGGAAGCCGAGACGCTGGCGGCGCGCTTCGTTGACCGCAGCATCCGGCCGCTGTTTCCCGAGGGGTTCCTCAACGAGACTCAGGCCACCATCACGGTGCTGAGCTACGACCCCGATGTCGATCCGGGCGTGCTGGCGATCAACGCCGCCAGCGCTGCCCTGCGCTGCTCGGGTATTCCCTGGGACGGCCCCGTTGCCGCAGTACGCGTCGCGCAGGCCGGGGAAACGCTCACCGCCGCACCAACCGCCGCGGAACGGGCAGACGCTTCGCTGGATCTCCTGGTCTCATTCACCTGCGCGGGACTGGTCATGGCGGAGGGCAGGATGGACCAGCACGGCGAGGAGCGGATCGTGGAGGTCATCGGCTTCGCGCGCGGGCACGTGACGCCGATCCTGCAGGCGCAGGACGAACTGCGATCCCTGGCCGGAGTCCCGGCGCGGGACTTTGTGCCGGAGCCGATTCCATGCGAGGTTGTCGCAGCGGTCGAGGGACAGCTGTTCCCGTTGCTGGGAGCGCTGATCGGTGCGTCTTCCAAGCAGGAGCGGCGGAAGGTCGTGGAGTCGGCGACCCGACGCGTCAGGGCCGCCCTGGCCTCCCTTGCGCCTGAGTCGATGTTGGACAGGGCGATGTCGCTGGCGCTGCGGCGCCATCTCAGGGATGCGGTGTTGCGAGGGATGCGGCTCGATGGGAGGCGACTGGACGAGGTGCGACCGATCTCCGCGGTCACCGGCTGGCTTCCCCGGGCTCACGGTTCGGCGGTATTCACGAGAGGAGAGACCCAAGCGGTGGTGACGTGCACCCTGGGCACGGGCCGCGAGGAGCTGGAGATGGAGACCCTCGACGGGCCGGTTCGACGGCCCTTCATGCTGCACTACAACTTCCCGCCATACTCGGTGGGTGAGATCAAACCGTCCCGGGGGCCCGGGCGTAGAGAACTGGGCCACGGCAATCTGGCGAGGGCCGCCTTGGAGCCCGTTCTGCCGCCGGCGGCGGAGTTCCCGTACACGATCCGGGTGGAATCGGACATCACTCAATCGAACGGTTCCTCATCCATGGCCACGGTCTGCGGCGGGTCCCTGGCCCTCATGGATGCCGGTGTGCCGATTTCGGCTCCCGTGGCCGGGGTCGCCATGGGCCTGGTGCTGGAGGGCCCGTCTCACACGGTGCTCACCGACATCATGGGCGACGAGGACCACGCCGGCGACATGGACTTCAAAGTGGCGGGAACCCGCAAAGGCGTAACGGCCATCCAGCTCGACAACAAACTGGGGGCCGTGCCCGAGAACCTGCTGGCCGGGGCGTTGGCGCAGGCCCAGGCGGCGCGTCTCGATATTCTGGATGCGATGGACCGCGCGCGCAGCGAGCCGAGAACGGGGCCTCGCGACGGAGTGCCCCGGGTTGAGATGGTGAGGATTCGGCCCAACAGGATCCGAGAGCTGATCGGCCCGTCGGGCAAGACGATCCAGGACATCCAGACCGGCACCGGCGCACGGGTGGAGGTGGATCGTGACGGGACGGTGCGGGTGTACGCCGACAGTCAACCGAAGATTGCCAGGGCCGTGGGGAGGATTCGAGAGCTCACGGGATTCGCGGAGGTCGGCGGCG
>JALOPK010000485.1 GCA_025453925.1 Candidatus Eiseniibacteriota bacterium
CGCGATCCTGGACGGTCATGTGCTTCAAAACGGCCCGTGCGGCTCGAATGGTTTCTTCGGGGATGGGGCTCCAGTCCCGGGTTTTGGATGGAGCCGCAGCGGCTTCCAGATCCTCGGCAAGGTCCTCTCCGCACAGGAAGCGATGGACTGCCTCGGCAGCCTGGTGACCGCCGGCGATGGCGTCGATCACCGTGGCCGGGCCGCTCACGGCATCTCCGGCCGCGAACACATCGGGGACCGACGTCCGGTGCGTGTGCGGGTGGACCACCAGCGTGCCGCGACGGGCAATGTCGATCCCGGCTCCGCTCACACACTGCACATCCGGTTCCTGGCCGATGGCGGGGACCACCGCATCACAGGCGACGATGAACTCGGATCCTTCCACGGGCACCGGGCGGCGTCGGCCGCTGGCGTCGGGCGGACCCAGCTCCGTGCGAATGCATTCAAATCCCGCGACCTTCCCTTCCTCGCCCAGGACCCGCACAGGCGCCGAAAGATAGTGAATGATGACGCCCTCTTCCAGCGCCCCTTCGATCTCCTCGGCATAGGCCGGCATCTCCTCGCGGCTGCGCCGGTAAACCATGGTCACCTGCTCGCATCCCAGGCGCACCGCCGTGCGCGCGGCGTCGACCGCGACATTTCCGCCTCCCACGACCACCACCTGCTTTCCCGGAGGCTCGCGGCGGCCCAGGTTCACCTCACGAAGGAAGGCCACGGCGTCCTCAACACCCTGCAGCTCCTTTTCGCCGGGTATGTTGAGCCTGAGGCTTCCATGGGCTCCAATGCCCAGAACAATGGCGCGGAAGCCCTGGCTGCGCAGGTCGTCCAGGGTGAACTCCTTCCCCAGGCGCTGCTCGGCTCGAACCTCGATACCCGTCCGCAGCAGGTTTCGAATTTCCCCATCGAGCACTTCAGGCGGCAGCCGGTAATCCGGGATACCCACGCGGAGCATCCCGCCCAAAACGGGCAGAGCCTCGAAAATCGTCACCTGGTAGCCCTTGAGCCTGAGATCATACGCTGCGGTGAGGCCCGCTGGTCCCGAACCGATGACGGCAATCTTCTCCGGCCTGTCTACGATGACGGGCAGAGGCAACTCGGCCAGGTCCACCCGGTCGGCTGCCAGCCGCTTGAGATCCCGAATGGCCACGGGATCGTCCACCAGAGCCCGACGGCATGCCGTCTCGCACGGGTGCGGACAGACGCGGCCCAGAACGCCCGGCAGGGGCACCCGCTCCATGATGAGCTGCACCGCCTCCACATATTTGCCCTGGCTGACGAGCTGCACGTAGCCCTGGACGTTGAGCCCGGCCGGACAGGTGGTCACGCAGGGAGCCCGGTCTTTCTTGTCGATGCAGAAGGTGATGGGGACCGCCTGGGGGAAGAAGCGGTAGACGGCTTTGCGCAAGTTCAAATTCTCGTCGAAGGCATTGGGAATGGAGACGGGGCAGACCTCGGCGCACTGGCCGCAGCCGGTGCAGCGGTCTTCGATCACGTAGCGTGGCTTCCGCCGGACCTTGACCCGGTAATTTCCAACATATCCGGATACATCGGCCACTTCGCTGTAGGACAGAAGGTGGATGTTGGGGGTCTGGGCCACGGCCACCGTCTTGGGAGTCGAGATGCAGGCGGCGCAGTCCAGAGTGGGGAACGTCTTGTCGAACTGGACCATGTGGCCGCCGATGGAAGGCTCCCGCTCCACCAGGTAGACGTGATGCCCGGAACGCGCGATGTCCAGGGATGCCTGGATGCCGGCAATGCCCGCCCCGACGACCATGATGTCGGGGTGAACGTTCACCTCCCGCTTGTCGAGACGCTGATGGAAATTCACCCGGTTGATGGCTGCGGCCGCCAGGTTCTTGGCCTTCTCCGTGGCCTCTTCCGGGTCCTCCGTGACCCACGAGCAGTGCTCCCGCACACAGGCCATCTGGAAGTAATACGGATTCAACCCGGCCCGCTGGCAGGCGGACTGAAACGTCTTTTCGTGCAGCCTGGGCGAGCAGGACGCCACCACGACCCGGTTGAGCCCCAGCTCCCGGATGTCTTTTTGAATCATATCCTGGCCGGGGTCGGAGCACATGAACTTGTAGTCCCTGGCCACCACCACGTTGTTGAGCCCCCTGGCGAAGGCCGCTACCTGGTCGGTCTGCACCTTGCCGGCGATGTTCGTGCCGCAATGGCAGATGTAGAATCCTATCCTCGTAGCCATTCTCCAACCTCTCGATGAAGAACCGGTTTGATAGTGAACCTGATGACACGATGAATCAGTGAAGAATGAAGAATCTGACGAGATGCCGTCCGTTCAGCCGAACAACCGCGTGAAATGGCCTCGCACGTGGATCCCTTCCCAAGGGCGTGACTGCCGGAACGGGTGAATGAGCTCCGCCGCAGGACGAGGGAGTAGAAAACTGAACACGTTAAAATCATAGCAAAAAAATTTAACAGATCTAGCTGAAAGTTTTCACAAGATGAGTTCTGAGCCTGATCTGCTGCATACTTAGACCGGCCCCCGGAATC
>JALOPK010000486.1 GCA_025453925.1 Candidatus Eiseniibacteriota bacterium
CGGTGACGAAGTCCGGCGCGGCCACCGTGTGCAGTTGCCCGTTCCACGATGACAGGAACCCGTCGTGCTCCGTGGATCTCGCCAAGGGTGTCTGGTTCTGCCACGTCTGCAAGATCGGCGGCTCAGTGATTGACCTGGTTGTCCGTCGCAATGGGTGTTCCGTCAAGGATGCCATGCGTTCGCTGGCGACCGATGCCGGGCTTTTCGACGAAGCGGAGGACGCCAAGGAGCGACTGGTAGCGTCGTATGACTACCGGGACCAACTTGGGCGTTCCGTGATGCACGTTGACCGATACGAGACGGGCACCAAGAAGCGGTTCGCCCAGTGGCATGAGGACGCCAATGGACAGCGGGTGAACAGTATCGCCGGAGTACAGCGGGTGCTCTACCGGCTGGAGACATGGGCCGGGCTGGAGGAGGTGCATCTATGCGAGGGTGAGAAGTGCGTTCATGCTCTTGAGGGCATTGGCTTCCCTGCGACGTGCAACCCAGGAGGCAGCAGCAACTGGGTTGATGCCTACGCGGCATACCTGCGGGACAAGCACGTCATCGTCTGGCCGGACAACGATGAACCGGGGGCGAAGTGGCTGGCGTCCGTGATGTCATCCCTTGAGGGCAAGGTTGCCAGTCTCCGCATCGTTCGCGTGCCGAAGGTGTACGGCGACATTGCCGATCTCGTTGACGCCCAGGGAGGTGAGGACGGAACGGTGATGGCCGTTTCGCTCATTGGAGCGGCCCCAAGGGTGTCGCGTGGCGTTTGCATTCCGTTGCTCTCGGCCGAGGAGTGCCGGGAGTTGTACCGCCGCCGGATTCAGGCGTCCGACACGCAAGCGGTTGACCTTGCCCGGTGGCTCCCGTCGATGCGTTCATGCGCCCGCCCGCTACTGCCGGGAGATCTCATGGTCTTCCTGAGCGATACCGGCGTGGGCAAGACAACCGCTCTGGCGAACATCGCCTATTCGCAGCGGCCATTGCCGACCATCTTCTTCGAGTTGGAGCTATCCCCGGAAGCCATCACGGAGCGGTTCATCGCGCAGGATCTCGAGATGCCGACCTTGGACGTCGAGCGGCAGGTGAAGGCCGGGCATGTGCATGACGTGTCAAAGTGGTCGCATGTGTTCGTGTGCCCGGAGAGCCGTGTCACGCTGGAATCAATGGAGGAGATCATCCAGCGGGCAGAGTTGAAGATGCAGGGTCGGCCTCGGTTGGTGCTGGTTGACTACGTTGGGCTCATGTCAGGCGGCGGGCACGCGAAGCGATACGAGCGGCTGTCCACGATAGCCGAGGGGCTCAAGGTGCTGGCCCGCACAACGGAGACGGTTGTCATCCTGGCATCGCAGGTTCGCCGGGACCCTGACCGGACAGAGATTGACCTGCATGACGCAAAGGACAGCGGGAGCGTGGAGAACTCCGCGCAGTTGGTGCTTGGGGCATGGCGTCCCGACGTTGGGCGCATGACGATCAAAGTCCTGAAGCAGACGAAGCGGGCCGGCCAGGTGACGATTGAATGCTTGTTCGATGGCGACCGGCAGCGGATCAGGGAGGTGACTGATGCGTACTTGTGAGACGGACACCCCTCGCACGGACGATGCGCTCCGCACGGTGGGCGTAGGTGAGAAAGGATTCCGGACCCTACCGGCCAGCTTCTGCCGCACCCTGGAGATCGAGCTGACCGCGGCCCTGGCTCGAATTGCCGAGATGGAGGGACGTGAGCCGGAGGGACCAAGCGCCTGCCTGCGTCCGGCCGCGGGCAAGCGGGAGTGCTTCGCCTGTTGGGAGTCGCATCCCGAGTTGCATGAGCCTTGGCGCACGCGGGCAAACTGCGTGCTGAACAATCGGAGGCAAGTTGGCCTACGCCCTGACGACCTGGCAGACTACCGGGCGTCGGCGTGGGCGCAAGAGAGGAGCGAGTGATGAGTGACGCACAAATCACCATCAGGCAGCTTGAGTCTGGATACTACCATATTCGCGGCCGCGGCCCCTGCAATTACGCACAGGTCCCGAGCCTCGAATCCGATCCGGCGGAATACTCGCACCCTGAAGCGAGTCCGAAGTTTCTCGCGTTGGCGCGGCAGGCGGTGAGAGAGGCGCGTGATGCGAACCCGACATAGCCCGGCGAACCAGGATCGGCTGTACCGTGCGCTCGGAGGACAGCCGGCGGTACGACCGCCGCAGGTGGATCGGCGCAAGCCATGCGTCTGGCAGCAAGATGAAAACGGCACCTGGCACACCGACTGCGGGAATGCATTCGAGTTCAGTGACGGCGGCCCATCGGAGAACGGTGCGCGGTATTGCCAGTACTGCGGACGGCTGTTGATGGCACGGCCATGCAGAGAGGGAGGCCGCCGATGACCCGCGCTGACCGCCGCATCATGTGGCAAGTCGTCTGGTCGATCCTGGCCGTTGGTTGGGCCGCTGCGAGCATCGTCGCCATTTGGCGCCTGCCGCTGGTTGACGGGCTCACGCTCGGCTGCCTGTGCGGTGCGCTCCTGCTGCCGTGCGGGTGGGCTGAGACCTACCCTGTCACCGTTGGCACGACTGACTCAGAGTTGCACGCGATCAACGTGATATTGATGTGCCTATCCCGGCACTGCCCAACGTGGGATGCGAAGGTGCGCGCAGTCGAGTACGTGTTCTCTCGGCTGGATGGTTGCAAGAAAGGAGAGGAGTGATGGACTTCATGTGCTGCATCAACGACGCCTGCCCGATCCGTGAGCAATGCCGGGCATGGTGACGGGGCAGCGACAAGCGGGGATCATCCGTTTGCCCTGTTGAGCCACAATGGTGACGGGTCGTGCGCGTACCAGAAACCAGTGGGGAGGGCATACTGATGCCAGACAAGAGGATTGTCGTGCTCGCGGACATGCACTGCGGGCACCAGTACGGGCTGACGCCGCCGGAGTGGCAGCTCAAGCGGCATGGAACGAATACGCCAAGCTGGCCTCCATGCCGGCGTGGACGGAGCCGGAGATTCTCGTGCTCCTGAGCGACACAATCGACGGAAAGGGTCAGCTTTCGGGCGCGACCGAACTACTGAACTCTGACCGCAGGATTCAGGTTCACATGGCATCGAGCCGTGGCACGCCTCGCGGGTTGTTATCCTGCACGGTACGGCGTACCACACTGGCGATGCAGAGGACTGGGACTCCGTTCTGTGCGACCTGCTTGTTGGACGGGGGATTGACGCACAGGTTCATTCCCGCGCATGGGTAAAGGTGATGCCAAGCGAGCGACGGTTCCACTTCCGGCACCATGTTGGCGGCTCTTCGATTCCTCACGGTCGGCACACCGCTCCGGCAAGGGAGATGCTATGGCTGAAGCTGTGGGCGCACGATCACAACTGGCCGCGGACGGACGTGTGCTGGTTCGGGCACGTCCACTACTTCACCGACAGCGCGCAGGCGGTTGGCCGGGCGATAACCTCGCCCTCGCTTCAGCTCTGGACGAAGTTCGGGGCGCGGCGGTGTAGCGGCACGGTTGACTGGGGAGCGGCGCAGGCCATCGTGAGTGAGGCTGGGGTGATTACGGTGGACAAGCACCTCGTGGACTTCGTTGGGGGTTCGCCCGAGGAGGTAGTGATATGACGACCATCGTGATTCCCGAGCTTGACGCGATCCTTGCGTCGCCCCCGCGGAACGCGACCTGGACCGAGGAGATGGACGCGATTCTTCGCACGTACTATCCCGCGCTGGCCGCTGCGCGCCGGGTGGCGGCGCTGAAGCCGCACCTGGACAAGATTGCCGGGCGCGGCATATCTGTGTGTGCGATCCGTCTGCGGGCAGAGAAACTTGGGCTACAAGGGAGGGGAGCATGAGACAGCTGATTGAGGACCGATGGCACTGGGTTACGATTGACGGGGAGAAATGGTTTCCCGCCAAACGAACAGCAGAGGCGGTTGGAGGATGGTGGAACGGTGACACATGGGAGGACTGGGACAAAGAGGTCACCGACTGGCAGATCATACCACTGCCGAGAAAGACGAGGCCATCATGCGCGCAATCCTGACATTCCGCTTTCCGCACTGGCTCCGGTTCCGACTGCCGGAGGATGACCGGGAGTACCAAGACGCCGTGAACGACGGGTGGAAGTGGCGGGCCGCGCTCCAAGACCTGGACAACTGGCTAAGAACGACGCTGAAATACGGGGACGATGCTGGCAAATGGGGAGATGAATCAGTCGAGGCATTGAGCGCCGCACGCGGGGCGCTGCACGACAAGATCGCAGAGAGGGGGTTGGACCTGTGGGACTGACCGAGGCTGACCGCTATCGGGCCTGGCTTGCCACCGTTCGCCCGGCAACCGACCTGTGCCGGAGGGCTCCACACTTTTCGGGTGTGCGGGTGAGGCTTCATGAATCACGAGGGCATGGCGCTTCAAGCGGGCGTTCAATGTTCTTGCGGCGCGGAGACGGCGAGCCCGAGTTCGACCGAAAGAAGTATGACCATGATGTGCAGACGCGCCGGACCGCCGCCGAACATGCCGAGAGGGTGTTTCGCGCTGAGACGACCGGCGTGAAGCGGCACAAGGGATACCACAGGAGGGCATGGTGATGC
>JALOPK010000008.1 GCA_025453925.1 Candidatus Eiseniibacteriota bacterium
CACCGTCAGGATGTCCCCGTCCACGTCCGTATCGTTCGTCAGAACCGGGATGATGACCGGCGTATCTTCCGCCGTGCTCGCAGTATCGTCGTTCGCTACCGGCGCCTGGTCGACGTTGAGGATCGTCACCTCCGCATCGGCCGCAGCCACGCCCAGATCATCGTCGCGTACCTCTACCGCGATACTGTAAACACCGTCGCTGGTGTACACGTGCAGCCGGTTAAACGTGCCGGCGGAACAGGGGGATTCCTCAATCGTGCCGTCGCCCCACTCGATCCTCAGTGTGAAGGTATCCAGCGTGCCCGGGTCGGCGATCGTACCGCTCACCGTGCTGGGCGACCCTTCATCGGCATCGGCGGCGCTCAGACCCGTGAGAGTGGGGACGACGTTGTTGAGCGTGACAGTAGTCTGTCCGGTCCCGACTTCGACGGTGTCGTCCTCCACGGTCACCGTGATCGCATACGTGTCCGCAGGGGTCCCCCCCGGTGCATCGTCGCGATACAGATGAGTGAAACTGAAATCGGTATCTCCCGGGCTGCAGACCTGCTGCTCGAACAGCGAGCCGTCGCCCCAGTCAATTACGGTTACGATGTAGGCGCCGCTCGAATCCGGGTCCGTGAACTCCCCTTGGAGCGTGACCGTGGTGTTCTCGTTCGCAGGATTCGGCGTGACCGTCAGGGCCGTTACCGTAGGTGCATCGTTGACACCGTTGATGGTGACGGTGACCTTGGCGCTGTCTTCGCCGCCGCGGCCGTCAGCGACGGTGTAGCTGAAGGAGAAGGTAGCACTCTCTCCGTCTCGGAGTGCGTCATAGTGCCCGCGTGGGTCGAACGTCAGCGAGCCGTCGCCGTTGTTGGTCACGGCGGCGGTGGTGAGGCTCACGATGCTCACGACGTCCCCGTCGGGGTCACTGGCATCATTCACCCAGATGGTAAGCACATCGTCTTCCCCGACGGCCGGGGTCTTGTCGGCGCCGGCGTCCGGAGCTCCGTTCTCGGCCAGGATCGTCACCGTGCCGTCAACAATGGTGAGGGTCAGCAAGCCTTCATTGAGCCCGGTATGGTAGTCAAACTCATCGGAGGCAACGATATTCAGGGTCGTAGCCCCTGCCGCCGCTGCCGGCAAGATGCTGAATGTCAAATTCAGTAGCCTCCCGATCTGGGTTTCATCGACGAATTCGTTCGTGAGCGCAAAGCAGCTTATCCGGGCGAGACCGCTGGTGTTATCGATATTGGAGACCATCGCGTACCCGCTGCTGACGAGTTCACCCAGCGTCACCGCATCCAGCGTCAGAATGGCAGGCGTGAACCGCAGCTCAACATCGGCGCTCTCCATTGCCTCGCCCATCAGATTATCGACGGTCATGTCCAAATTCAGGCCGATCTCGATGGTGTCTCCCGGATAGCCGGTGAGGTCGCCGCCAAAGCTCAATTCCGGGTCGGGACCACCTTTGATCGGCGACTCAGACAGCCCAGGGAGATCCGGGATCTGCGAGACATCCAAGCCGACAGCCTTGCGGGCCAGCAGCGACGCGTCCTGCGCCGTGATACGTCCATTGCCGCTGACATCGCCGATCAGCACCGGGTCCTTCAGGCGGTAGCCGGCGGCAAAGCCGGTTCCGATCCCCACGCCCAGCCGCGCGATGTACGAGGCATCCAGACCGCTGTAGGAGAAGTTGCCCGTGGCATCACCGAGATACGCCACCACCTGCACACCACCATCGCTGCGGACCGGGATCGCCCCCTCGTTGAGTTGCACTTGACTGAGCGTGAGCAACCCGGTGGCCGTATACGGAGCATCCTCAGGAATCCCCGCTTCGATCTCAAGGATGCGCAGTGCGGTGGTGCCGGGCAAGGTGGTCGTCGTCCCGTAGAAGGTGACCGGAATGCGGCCGGGGTGACTGATGTCGTACATCAATGTCCACTCGCTGGGTACGGCACCGCCGCGCACGATCCGTCTCACCTCCAGCAGTGACGGATCGTACTCGAACACGAAGTCGACGGACTGCACGCCACTGCCGCTGCTGAGGGTCACCGGGATACCATTGCCGGTCGTCGGCACATCGACGTCCTGGCCCGGACCGCGGGTAACGTCGGGCAGAGACAGCAGGCGAGCGCTGGTGGCTTCTACGGTGAACGTCGTCACGTAGTCGCCGCCCGGCACGTGGTCGCCGTCACCATCGAGCGGATTGCCTTGGCTGTCGGTGAAACCATCCGCCGCACCGCGCAACGTCAAGGTGTAGGTGCCCGGCGTCAGGGGACCACCGGTCTTGACGAAGGTGAGGCTGCGTGTCTGCGAATCATACACCAGCGAGCCGGCGACCGGCACACCCGTACTGCTGACCAGAGTCAAGTCCGCAGGGCCGTAGCCGCCGCCGGCCGTGTCGTACAGATTTAACACGCCCAGGTTCAATTGATAGTTGAAGGACACGCTCAGCCCGGTCGCGATGGGCTGCAAGGCGGTTACCCGCAGCAGCGGCTGATCAGACAGGACGATCAACTCATCCTGGGTGGCATCGTAGCCGCGGTTGCCGGCCGGGTCGATGGCAGTGACTATGACATCGTAAGCGCCGACAGCCAAAGCCGGGCGGATGGTGTTGTCGGGCAGAGTCCAGGTACCGTCGCCGTGATTGACCGCAGTATAAGGCCGGTTGTTGACCACGAGCTGTATCTGAGCCAACGGATCGTTTACCGTACCGGTCAGCGGCGGCGTGGTGTCATCCGCCTCGAGGAGATGCACGGTTACAACCGGTGGCGTGGTATCGACCCGCAGTTCATCCTTGCTGCCGTCGGTCGCGGTGTTGCCGGCCCGGTCGGCGGCGGTAGCGATAACCTCATAGACGCCGTCAGCCAGCGCCGGCGCGACAATGCCCGCGGGCAAAATCCACGTACCGTTGCTGCCGGAAGTCACCGCCCCGTAGGTCCTGCCGCCAACCGTGACCTCGACCGTAGCCTGCGGATCGTTGACCGTACCGGTCAGTTCCGGTGACGGGTTATTGGTCAAAAGCGGCCGGACGGTCACGACCGGCGCGGTCCTGTCGAGCGTGAACTGCACGGCAACGTCGACGCCCTGGTTGAGCGGATTCCAACCCTGGTCCCGGATACCATCGTTCGGCCCAGCGTTGAGGATCACGGTGTACGTTCCCTCGCGGGTGAGCGGCGACTCGAGCACGATAAACAGGGCGTCGCTGCCCCAGCCGTCGATGCTGTAGCCGGCAACGATCTGACCTGAAGGATCGACGATGTGGACGTCCCCGTCATCTCCGAGGACTTGCTCGGAGAACAGGAACAGCAGGATCGGCGTTGCATCATTGGTCAGCTTGTCGGCATTACTGGCGCCGTTGTCGTCGTACAACTTCCACACCTTCAGCGCGGGCAGAACCGGGTCGATCCGCACGGTAACGCTGGCGTAGCTCCGGACGCCGCTCGCGTCACGCACGGCGTAACCGAAGTAATCGAAGACGGACATACCCGGAGACAGGTGCTCGAAGGCACCGTTCGGGTCATACGTCCAGGTCCCATCGCCGTTGTCGATGATGACGGCCCCGTACTCGGTGTAGGGAGAGACAGAGACGATCGAGAGCACGTCACCCTCGTCGATGTCGGTGTCATTGGCCAACAAGTCGGCCGCGGTGAAGGTCAGGGGCGTGTCCTCATCGGTGGCCAACTCGTCGTCCACGGCCACGGGCGCATCGTTGACACCGGTAATGATCACTTCCACGATGGCGGTAGCGGTGGTGGTGCCATCGGAGACGGTGTAGGCAAAATGATCGGTGGCCTTGGCGCCGGCGGGCAGATCCTCGAACTGACCATTCGGATCGTAGAAGTAGTTGCCGTAGTTATCCCACCACAGGCTCCCCTTCATACCCGTCGTGTCGGGGTCGTTGATGATGGTGAGGGTGTCGCCGAGGTCGGGATCCTCGTCGTTTGTCAGCAGGTCTGCGGGACGGATGACCAGCACCGTGTCTTCGTCGGTGACTACCTCATCGTCGGCTGCCACCGGATCGCCGTGGATGGTGCCGGACGTGCCACCGATGGACCGCGTGCCGTCAACACCGCCGACGCTGGCGCTGAGGGTGAAGGTCCCCGCGGCATCGTACGTATGGACAATGTCAATCTGTGCGATAACCGGGGCGGGATAATCGAGCGGCTTGCCGTGGTAGATCGCAAGGGTCCCCGGACGCGGCACAAATTCATCGTTCTCCCAATACCCGTCGAAGCCGGCCCAATCACCGATCACGACGTCGTCATAGCCGTCGCCGTTGAAGTCGCCGCCGCCGAGCGTACCGGGAACATCATCGAAACCGATGGTCATCGCCGTACCGACGGGGAAGCGAATGATCATCGGCGATACGCCGTCGAGCGAACCGAGGTACAGGAACGCCTGGCCCAAAGGCCCTTCGCCACCGCCTGGTGCCCCGGCCAGCACAAGGAAGTCAGCGTAACCATCCGCGTTAACGTCGCCGGCCGGAGCCAGATCCCAGCCGACGTAGCCGGTGATCAACTCCTCCGGAACCTCGATATACTGCGGCTGCTCGTCGAATCCTTTCGCAGTTCCGTAATAAACGGATACCGCACCGCGTTTGTAGTTCGGGGACGGCTCAAACAGCGGCGCACTGACGATGATATCCGGCGCCCCATCCCGATTGACATCGCCCACGCCGGCCGCATCCCACCCGAAGTAGCCGCCATTCGAACCTGTGAGGACCTGCAGCGGGGTCATCTCCAGACCGTGGGCA
This sequence comes from Candidatus Eiseniibacteriota bacterium, assembly GCA_025453925.1. GTDB lineage: Bacteria > JAFGKV01 > JAFGKV01 > JAFGKV01 > JAFGKV01 > JAFGKV01. Next base: position 4,739 of record JALOPK010000008.1, read on the forward strand.
GTTCCCAGGAAGACGTACACCCGGCCGTTCAACGCGTCTTCCTGGCAGGCGCCGACGATCACGTCGCCGAACCCGTCCTTGTTGAGGTCACCAACCGCGGCCACGCTGGACCCGAACTGACCGTGCTGCTGCGTGCCTTGATAGGTCCAGGCCGGACTGGCGTTCAATCCCTGCGCCGATCCCAGATACAGGCGGGCCTCACCGGCACTGACCAGGGTCTGCACCTGTCCACTCTCACTGATTCGGACGACCTCGGCGCCAGGAATACCCACGAGAACATCGCCGTACCCATCGTTGTTGACATCACCGGCGGAGACGGCAGAGTAGCGGAACGGCGCCCAGTTCTCGAGATTGGCAATATGCCAGACCGGCCCCATGAGACCTCCCGGCGTACCGGTGCCGGCAGCCGTGCCCAGGAACAGATAGATGGCGCCCTGGACGGAAACCGGCTCGTACGTCACGCTGTAGCCGTCGCCGGTCCAAACCTGAACCGCCCGCAGGACCGTAACCACCTGGTGGGGCGCGCTCACGAGAACGTCGTCATAGCCGTCGCCATTGACATCACCGGCGGGGCTGACCGCCAGATCTCGGCTGAACGCTTCGTAGGACTGCTGGAGCATGAATCCCGAGATGACCTTCGCCGGATTATTGACGATACCGCCAGCGGATCCCAGATACAGGACGATGCGGCCGTAGGCCTGCCCATCGTTCTCATACGACTCCGTCACGACGAGATCGTCATAGCCATCGTTGTTGACGTCACCGACCACCACGCTATTGGCATCGCCCATATCATGGCGGAACAGCGCGTTGACCTCATCCGCGACGGGGTCGAGCACCAGGTCCGGATCGTCCCAGACGACCGGGCCGGGGGCCACGTAGTCCAGGAGGCGCGTCTCCGAGGTACCGTCCCCGAAATGGATCGTCACTTTCACCTTGTTGTTTGCGTCAGGAATGAAGCGGTGATCCGGGTCCTGAACAATCACGCGGACGGTTGTCGGCAGGTCGGTATGCATGACCTCATCGATGAATTCGGGCACCACCACGACTTGGTTGTCAATGTCGCCGAACCCGGTCCCGGCGCCGGCCGCGATGTGGATCTCGGTAAACTGCCCCACCAATACGCGGGCCGCCGGCATCCCGCGATACCCGAAATTCGTGGGAATCTCATCGCTCGGGAGGTTCCCGTCGAATCCGAACGGCACCTGCGAACTGCCGAAGGCGACCTCGCCAGCCGCCTGCAAGTTCAGCTTGTTGGCGTAGCTGTCGGTCTGGATGATCAAGCCACCGACGGCGATGCTGCCGGTCGAGGTCACGTCCACGTCCCCGTCGAGCACGTCGATGTTCACCAGTTCGACAGAAGTCAGGGCCTCGACCTTCAGGTCCCCCACACCCTCGACCCGAGCCTGCAGTTGTCCCACCGCGGTCCGCAGATGGAACCCGTTGTAGCCGACGGCCGTGAGACTCTGGCCGCTGATCAGGGCGCTGTCGCCGCCCACGATGTCACGTGCCTGCAGGCGGATGTCGGTGCCCTGGATGACCGGCGTGGTGACCCCGGTCCCGGAGTCCGGTCCGGACGCACTCAGCACCAGCGACCGGCCGGCGTTCAGGGTCGTCCGGCCCGTCGTGTTGATCCCGCCGTTCTCGGTAAAGATGATGTTGCCCAGCGCAACGAAGTGGACGTATTGGACCGTATTGATGACGGTGTCGATGATGATGTCCCGTTGGACCGGCACCTCTCCCACCCCGATCTCCCACGATTCCGGATGGTAGGTTTCATCGATCAGAACACTCAAGGAAGAAGAGATATCGGGCAGCTCGACGCCCTGCCAGATAGCATAATCGACATCGAAATCCAGACCAGCGCGGACCGTCAATTCGTAGGCCGATATCGAACAGCCCTCGATCGCGTACACATCGCGGGCCGCGTCGATCTCAATGGCGCTCCCCCAGGTCTCGAGGGCGCCCACCCCGATGCTGCCGGCACCGCCGGCGGTCAGAATGATGTCGTCCGCACCCACGTGGTGAGCCAGCAAGGTGCCGCCGGTCATGACTGTCACCGTGCCGGCGCCAGTGGTGACGTCCACCAGATCCACGACCTTGTCCGTGAAATCCCAGGCGTCACGCTCGGCCTGATAGTCCCAGCCCTGTTCACTGGCGCACCAGTCGTTGTCGTTGATCCAGATGTCGCCCACGTCCGATGTGACCGCGTACGCGTCCACGTCGCCGTAGAGCCTGACTCCGCCATGGACATCCACGATCGCCGAATACGCCGTGACCATGCTGCCCGCATCACCGTAGATCGACCCGTTGTTGGAAACGAACTCCACGGTCGCGGCCTCCAAGAAGGCGCCCGGCTCCAGGTACAGGTCGCCCGTCGTCTGGATGCGGACCAGGTCCACGCCAAGGAGGCTGCCGCTGATGTGCAGATCGGTCTCGCTCTGGATGCGCACCTCCCGAGCGCTGAATGCTTCGCCGAAGTCGATCCCGGTCACGCCGTACGGGGCGATGATGCTCAGGATCTGGGAGCCGCTCAAGGAGATCCCTTCCAGGTGGATGACACCGTCCTCGGCGGCAGGCACCGGAACCACCAACTCACCATTGTGCAGGAGCTCCGTAAACAGCTCCGGCAGGGCCTCTTCGGGCTGGTATTCCTTGTCCGTGTACTCGGCCTTCGGATCGACGAACGTGCATTCGCTGTCCGCCAGCGGGGTGTAGGCGGGCGTGAACTCCGTGAACTGGACCAGGACGTCTTCGGGATCCAGAACCTGGGTCAAGTGCCCGCCCGGCGGGACAATGACGGCGCTCTCCCAATCCACCCCTTCCTGCTGGGCCAGGAACTGGGCCAGGCTGACCGCGGTCCGTGTGGCCGGATCGAGCACGTAGACCGTCACGTCGTCCCAGTTGAAGGCTGGATCGAGCGGATTCGGAGCGCTGGGACCGGCCGCCGCGACCAGGATGGAATAGTGGTAATCGTGGACGGTGAACAGGTCATGCGGAATCTGGACAGTGCGCTCATGCTCGTCACCGGCCTCGTCCAGATAGGTCTCTTTATGGAAGGTGTACGTGACCTTGTCGAACTTCCGCACGAAGAAGGAGACCTCGCCCGGATAGATGGCATTGGGCGCGCCGCCCACCAAATCGACGGCGTACACCTGGTCATCCAGGGTCTCATCGCCCGGTTGTGCCGGATCGTTGGGCGTTCCCATGATGTCGCGATAGTACCAGGCGCCGGGCGCCCCTTCGAGCTCCACCAGCCAGGTGTAGAAGGTGTCGTCCGCATTCTCTTCCACGTAGACCGGATCGCCGTGGACGTCCGTCTCGCCGGTCAGACCCTTGACGTCGCGGTAGAGCAACTGACCGGTCACCGTATTCTGGTACAGGAAGTAGCCGGAGAACTCGTCCTGGGCAACCCCGATGCCGTCCACCGGCCCGGGCTGGTGCGTTCCCCCATCGTCCCCGAACTGCTGAACGTGATGTCCAAGGGCCTGGATCCGGATGGCGGTGGGCGCGGGCGCGGACAGTTGCAGAGCGTGCAACTCCTGCTGCAGGGACTGGTAGCTCTGCTGCAGCAAGGTGAACTGGCTGGAGAGCGTGGCCATCCGGCTCTCGTTGAGAGCGAGCGTCTGGCGGAAGCTGTCGGCCAGGCCGTTGAAGGCCAGCGCGCCCTGCTGGATGACCATGTTCTGGGCCAGGGTCAGGATCTCCGCCTGGTCTTGCTGGCCGGCCAGATCAACGTCGTACAGGTGGTACCGGCCGTGCAAGCCCTCCCACTTCTCGGTGATGATCTCATCGAGGTTGGCCTGCATTTGTAGTTCGTAATCGGCCAGCGTCGGGTTGAGCGGATCGAGCGGATCGGTCGGTTCGAGCTGAGTCTCATAGGCGGCGAGCGTGGCCTCGTAGCTGGCTTTGTCCGCAATCCGTGCATCACGCTGCGCGGGCCAGCCGTTCGCATTCGCGGGATCCAGAAGGAGCTCCAACTCGTCCAGGCTGTGCTGGGTGAGGTACGGGAAGGTGGTCTGGTACCACTGCACCCCGCCGGGGAACTCATTCAGCTTATTCTGAAGATACGTCCGCTCCGGTCCGACCAGCGTCGACCCGTCCTTCAGGATCCCGCCGAGGGTGTTCAGGTCCTGCTGGACAAGGCCCTGCTGGGCCTGGAGATCAGCCTTCATGTCCTCCAGCGCCTTCTGCTCCTGATCCAGCAGGCTGTACGAGCCCTGCCAAGTGGCGTAGATATGGTTCATCAGGCCCGTGCGACTCCCCTGTGCCTTGGCCAGGTCCTCATCCAACTGCTTGATCCGACTCAGGCATCCCTCTCTCGTCGTCGGCAGAGTGGGGTCCCACTTTCCGGTCGCGCCTTGCGTGACCAGATTGTTGTAGGTCCAGGAAATGTCGCCGACTTGTATGAGTTTCTCGTTGATCCCGGTCTTGTCGCCTTTGCCCCAGGAACGCAGCAGGTCTCCTCGCAACGCGAGCAATTCCTCGTACTTCAGAGTGCCCATGAGTTCGTCGGTCACGTCATACAGCTTCCATTTGCCAGAGTAGAGGGCATCGACGATATCAAAGTAGGCCCAGGGCACCGTCTTGGTAGCTCCCGCCGCGTCCTTCAGAACGAAGTCACCCGTATCCTGATCGAAGCGAATGCTGGTCCAACCCTGTCGGACGAACGTATCATCTGTCTTATAGTCCGGTACATAGTATGGATTCAGTCGCCCCAACCTTGCATCGGCAGCGATGAGACGATTCGTCAAATAGGTGTAGGCCTCGGTGGAGCCATTCGGGATATCCATGGTACGGACATACGCGAAAGCGACTTCCAGGAACTGGCGGTCCATCGCCGCAATCTGCTGATTCAGGCTGGCGATCTGCGCATCGAGGGTGGACAGCGTCGGGTGCCCGTTGATCCCCTGCAACTGGGTCCACAGGGCAGGGACGGTGATGTACTTGGTGCCGTATGGGAGGAGTCTCCGGAGTTCCCGGTCGAAGGTGTAGTAGTCGATCGAAGTGGCCTGCGCCAGGGGGGCCACGATATTGAGAACCGTCTGGACCTCAGCGATCTCGGCGGTGTAAGCGTCGTACTGGCCCCGAAGATAGCTGTAGGTCTTGTTGGCATAGGGGCCGGTCGTCAGGTCGGTGACGAACTGGGTCATGGCCGGGCTCAGGACATTGGTATAGCCGGCCAACTGGCGGAAGCGGGCATCGATCTCGCTATAGGGCGTTTGGCCACCTATTCCGGCGAGGATGCCGAGCGCGGCGTTGATGTCGTTCAAGTCTAGGTAGTCCCGCGTGACCGCCAGTTGGCCCTTATTGAGCACGATCTCACCTTGCAGGCGCGTCTTCTCGCTCCCCAGGAAGGACAAGGTATCACCGACCTCGGTGTCCAAGGCCGTCAGGTTGAGGTACAAGGACTTCAACCGGTTGTCGCTCAGGGTGGCAGGGGTCACCGTCTGCGTGAGGCCGGCGACGTTGCGCACCTCATAGGCGCTGCCCGTGCCCGTCGGATCGAGTTGGCGGAGCCAGACCTCCTGCTGTACGTTGCCCAGCAGTACACCCAGATCGGCCTGATAGGCCGTGGTCTCGGTGATGCCCTCGTCCACCTCCGCGAGGTCGGCAATCCGCTGCGCGTTATTGCCGATCATACCCAGGATGTCCTGGATAGCCTCGTCAAGGAGCCCCTGGTACAGGAGGATGTTGTCCAAGACCAACTGCCGCTCGGCCAGCAAGTCCGTGTAGTAGTATTTTTCGCCGCCGGGCAGATCCAGCCACATATCCTCGATCGTGTCCGGCCACAACTCCTGCTCGACCTCCCAATCCAGTTGGGCCTGCAGGTTCGCGAACTGGGTGCGGAGCTGCTGCTGTTCAAGCTGATACGGCAGATGCAGCAACCGCTGGAGATAGGTCTCGCCCAGCAGACCCATCGAATCCGCCTGGCCGGTCTTCAGGGCAGCCGTCGTCCGCGCCAACATGGCCAACTCCTGCGAGACCTGCGCCTGCTGCCGCAGGTTCGTTTGCAGTTGCTCGAGGACCTCCTGCTGCTCGGCCAGGGCCTGCACGTAGACGTTGAATCCGGGCCGGCCCTCGACGATCGTTCCGTCGGGGCCGAGCTCGACGACATCGTCCGCGAGGTTGACGTTGCCTTCACTGAGGATATCGATGCCGGTCAAGCCGGCGAGATGCCCGCTCAGCGTGGCGCTGCTGCCCACGTTCATGGCAATGGAGCCGATCTCCAGCAGGACTTTCTGCTTGAAGGTGCTGACGGTCCCGCCGGAGGTCAGCGAGAGCTGTCCGGGCGTGACGAGGTGACCGGTCACGACGAGGTCGTCGGCCGCGATCAGGTTCAGCGGGCCCGCCGAGATCAGGCTGCTGCCGGTCTCCCGGACGAAGAGACTGCCCGCCGTGGACCTCAGTGTCAGGCCCTGGAGGGCATCGTGGCTGTGGGCGTCGTTGAGGATCAGCCCATGCTGGGCGGTGACATTGATCGCGCCGCCTTCAGCGCCGAGCAGTTCCATGCCGGGCGTGAACTCCCCCACCCCGTCCACGTCGAAGACCGCGACGGTATGATAGCCATGCGAGAAGACGGTGCCGCTCGGATTCACCGCCATCGTGTTCACTGCCATTGTCAGGCCGGTGATGTTGAGCTGCGCCTGCAAAGCGGCGTCGCCCGCCACGATCGCGACGCTGCCGACGCCCGGACCAGTGATGGCCCCGTCCGCCTCCAGCCGCACCTTGCCCTGCGAGGTGAAGCCTTTGGTCATCCCGAGCAGACCGGTCGTCTCCCGGAAGCCATACTCCTTGCGGTTCTGGTCCCACGCGAGAGACTCGTCATCCTCGAAGGTGGCGTCGTAGGAGATGCCCAAGAGACCGAGCAGCCGCGTGTACAGGATGAAGGCCACGTGGCCGGTGATTACCGAAGGATAACCAAGGCTCAGGAAGTCCGCTTCGTCCAGGACATAGGGGTCATCCTCCGGCCCGATGGTCGCCAGCGCGGCCGCAATGATCGCGGCCAAGTCGTCCGCCTCCGTCATCTCCAGGTGCACGACGATGGTCGGCACCCCTTCGGGATTCGTCGAGTAGTCGAGTACCGGGACGCCTTCCTCATCAGTCAGAGGATCGCGCAGCGCAAGCGGAATGTCGTAGGTTGAAACGCCGGTCAGATCGATCCGGCTCAACTGGGCGTTCAGCAGTGCCAAGCGAATCGCGGCGGCCTCGGCATCGCTGGAGGCATACGTGCCGCCCGTGATGCTGACCACGGTGATCGTGCCGCCGCTGCCTTCCACGGTGCGCAGGAGGATCTCATTGGCGTGCGGCGGGGCAACTGTGGTGTCCCAGTCTGTCTTGAGCACGACGTTCTCGGCGGTCAGGTTGCCGTTGGTCGTGATGTCGATGTTCCCGTTCGCCAGGGTAACCTGCTGGAGGGTAAGGTTGGCGCTGTTATTGTACAAGAACAGGTCGCCGCTGCCGGTGATCTCCAGGACGAGCGAATTCAAGGCGGTGTTCAGCGGCTGCTCCGAGGTACCGATACTGCCGAAGGCGGTGATGGTCGCCTGGTCCGCGACGACGCTGGCGCCCGGATCGAGGATCGTACCCTCAACGTTCAGGATCACATCGGCCAGACCCGCGGCGAAGATATCGTGGATCGTCACCGTGGTTCCGCCGGTCGCGGCGGCGTGGGCCGTGATGGTGATGTCGTCGTCGTCGGAGCCGCCCAGCGAGGTGACGCTGGTGATCACCAGGCTCGGGGTGATCGTCTCGATGGTGATCGGCCCGTCTGCCGTCTGGAGGTTGGCCAGGGTCACGAGCGACGGCCAAGCCGGCACCGAATCCTCCAGGACGAAGCCGACCGCCTTGATGCTTATCGCGCCGCTGCCGCTGACCGTGGCAGTGATATTCGTGGCGTAGACGTTCTCCAGGGTGATGCCCGCGGACGAGGTAAGGACCAGGGCGGTGTCGGCCCGCAGCAGACCGCCCGTCGGCGGTGGCGTGCCTTCGTCACCCGCGCTGTAACCGCTCGACTGGATAATCGATCCGGCCGGGGCGGTCAGGGTCAGGGTCTGCGTGCTGATGTCCGCATCCAACAACGAGATGTCCCCGCCGCTGGCGCCGGCCAGCAGGGTGATCTGGCCGTCTTCACCCAGGGTCCGGAGGGTGCCGCCCAGCGAAGGACGCTCATTGCCGTCGAGGCTGTCCGCCGGGTCGCTCGTCTCCGCCAGATGAACCAGGATGTTGCCAGTGGCAGCGGTTCCCTGACCGGCGCTGATCGTGATCGTGCTGTGGGCGGTGGTGACGACGCCGGTGATGGTCACATTCGTCCCCGCGCTGATCGCCACGGTGTCGCGGGCCTCGATCTCACCGGCCACGGTCACAGAGCCCTCCGGCGCCGTCAGGGCGATATCCTTCTGGCCCGGGGCCAGCGAATCCAAGCTGGTCGTGGTGAGCGTCGCGGTCTCACCGATCACGACATCGCCGGCAGTGGCGGTGATATCGATCGTCTTGGTGGCGGTGATCTCGATCAGGTCGTAGATCATCGGATCGACGGGCATCTCCCCGCCAACCGTCACGTCGCCGGTATCGGAGGTGATCGTGACGGCGCTGTCGTCACCCGAGGCGTTCATGCCGGCCTTCACCAGAACGTTGCCATGTGCCGTGATGGTGATGTTGCCGTTCGCGCTCAGGGTAGGGAGATCGAAGGGAGAGAGGTCCAGAGGCCCGTCCGGCGTGACGGCGCTGGCGCCCCACGTGGCCCGCGGTTGGGTCACGGGGACATACTCCCAGTTGGTGACCTGCTCGAACTTGATCACCGGCACCTCGCTGGTGAGCGTCTCGTATCGGGGCCGCTTATCCACGATGTCGTGCGCCTCGGTGAACACGCGGTAGGTGAGATTCGAGCGGATGTCCTGGATGGCCTCCCAGCCGGTCTTCATCTTGTAGATGTAGTCGGTGAAGGTCTCATTGGTGACGATGGGGCCCTTCCAGTAGGGTTCCTTCTCGTAGAAGCCGGGCAGCCTGTACGCCTCGGCGTCGCCGTCGTCCGGATTGCCGTCGAGGTCGTTCCAAGTCCCGCCCGGCCACATCATCAGCTCGTTTTCCCAGTTCAAGTCGTTGGGTTCGCCGGGGGCGAAATTGGTGTACTGGCCGTCGCCGCGCTCGACGTGTCCCCCAGGAGACACCCAGTCAAAGTCCTCCCACGTGTCGTGGGTCCACCCAAAGACATTGTGTCCGCCCAGCCACACGCTGTAATCGCCTATCCTGCTGGCGACGTCGGCATTCTCTTCGGGACTGTTGATGATCACCAGGTGGTAGCCGGGGGGGGCGCCGTCCGCCGCGTCCTGCCAGTACTGACTGGAGCTGGAGTCCCACTGATACAAGGGGCCGGACCATACCTTATGTTCCCCCACGATGCCGATGACGTGGGTCTCTTCCACCGCGAGTTGTTCGAGTTTCACACCGTCCTGGTCCACCACCAGCACCTCGTCGGTGTTGCCGGGGTTGAACTGGGCAAACACGGCGTTGCCCAGATTGTCATAGCCGAACTGCCAGTTGTTACCTTCAAACACACCCCAGCCATAGGAATCGGACACGACCGCGGCCTGGTCCGCGTCGAACACGCCGCAGCGCGTCCGGTAGAGAACACCATCATCGTCCCGATACCACAGCGTGCCATCGCCACCGACGGTGCCTGCGTAGGCTGGACATCCCTCACCTTGGAAAACCTCTCCGGCCTCACCCAGGTCCCACTCGATCAGATCAATCGGGACTTTCACCGACCGGTCGACCTCCGCAACGCTGTAGACCAGATCCCCGCTCAGGATCGCATCGGTCAGATAGAGGAAGTCCGTGCCCAGTCCCGAGAACTCGTAGTCCTGGGTGGAGACGCCTCCTTCCAGGGCCAGCTCGACCAAGCCCGCGTAGTACAACAGATTGGTGTAAGGCTCCGCCGGACTGATCTCCCGGCCGTCAAAGACGCTGTACTGCTGATAGGCCGTGTACGGATCGGTCCAGCTTGAATGCGGCGCGCTGCGGTAGGTCACCACGTAGCGTGGGTCAGGGCTCAAATCATAATCGGCGGTCCGCCACCAATCGTCGTGAGCTGGATTCTGCGGCTCAGGCTCCACGTCATTGGCCGACCAGCCCTGGGCATACTCGAGCTGGTAGACCTCCCGGGTGTAGCCTACGGTCTCATCGACAGTCTCGACATTCCCCACGTACTGCAAGGTCTTCTGATCGGGATCGGTGCGGTCGTTGCCCAGGGTGGTCATCTCGTAGTTTTCCCACCACTCCACGGGCACGCGCAGGAAGATGTCGGTGCCGTCGTCGAGCTCATAGTAGACGACGTCGCGCACCGCGCCGGTGAAGTCCAGCTCCCAGAAGGTGGCGGTGGGGATGCCCTCGAAGTTGCGGTTGATCCGGCCTAGGCCGTGTGTGGGCGAATAGAGCTTATCCCATCTGTCGCCATCGATGTCGCTGCTCAGGATGGCGTCCTCCCGTTCGAAGAAACTGGCGATGTACCCGTCCTCATCGGGATTACTCATCTCCCAGTTGTAGTCATAACCGGCAATGAAGAAGTCGTCCGCGATGGCGTCGATCACGTCGCCGATCACGGTGTAGATGGCCTCCCCCAGTTCCTTGCTCAGGTACTGGCCATCTTCAGTAAACTCGCTGGCCACGATGGCCGCGAAGTCGGCGGCGAATTCCGCCGACAGCGCCAGCTCGTCGTCCACGAACAGGTCGAGCGGGGCATTCTGATCGGGATCGATGGCATGCAGCGCCGCATTGAGAACTGCCAGCGTGATGCCTTCGTAGCCGCGCGTCAGCATCTCGTTGGGCGGCAGGAAATGCGCCCGGGCCGCAGCCTTCTCCGTCGGATACAGATCGTGATTCCAGTGCACCGCCGGATCGAACGGCACGAACTCGGAGAACCAGAAATCGAAGTAGTGCTTGGTGTAGGTCCTGCTGACGACCTCCACATCATCGATCTTCCCAAGAGCCGCCCAATCCACTGGCGCCACCGCGAAGGTATTGTTCACCCACACGCCGGGTACGAATTCCCCGCCGTAGATGACGCCTTCGAGCGTCGGCGCGATGCCCTCATCGTCATCGAAGGCCCAGACACCATCGGCGACCTCATACAGAACCGTTCCCTCGCCGGCCACCGTGAGCTCATCATCCACCGCCGTATGGAAGAGCACGCTGGCGTCGGTAACCGTTACCAAGGAAGAGGCGAGCGGATCGTCCGTGGTTATGCCGTCGAGCAACTCATAGATGGACGGAGCCTTGGCCACGTAGACGGGATCCCACACTTCCTCCTCCACGGTCTTCTGGAACTCGGAGATGAACTGCACGTCATAGAGCATCTGGTAACCCAGGAAGTCCATGATCGCGTTGATCTGCTCGGTGTCGGTAAGATCCTCCCAGCCCTTGCACTCGTCTCCGCCCACCGTGAACGCCTGCGCCAGGGCGGCATACACCTGCGTGAAAGTCTGTGCGTGGTAGTACTGCGCGGGACTGAATTCCACGAACAGCGGCGGCTCCGCGTCCATGTAAGTGACATAATTGGCAATCACCGACTCCATCTGGGCGCCGGCGACGTACGGGTCCCACGGGTTGACAATGGGACTGTCCCACTCCGAGACCTGCTCGAACAGTTGATAGACGGTCTCGGCCCACTCCTCGTTCTCGATGGCCGGATCGTCGGGCTGGAGCGTAACACCCAGCCAGGGCACATACACCGCGTCGGTAAAGCGGTTGTACTTGCCGGGCCAGGTCAGGTCTTCCACCGTATAGTCGACCCCCAAAATGAGGTACTCGCGGAACTGGTCTTCCCGGGGCAGCTCTCCGATGGCCCCGAGAAGGACATCCTGGATGAGCACACGGTTGAGCCGCGCCAGCTCGACACCCGTCAGTTCGTCTTTGGCCAGCAGATTCTGGGCTTCGGTGCTCAGCGTCCACCCCTCAAAGGCATTTTCATCGTAGAGCGACACGCCACTGGCGACGATGGCGTTGAGGTCGTCAATGATGGCCTTCTTCAAGTTGTAGGAAGGCTCGTTGGGATAGCTGTAGGTGTTGAGCAGACTCTGGGCCGTCTCCAGACTTTCCCAGATCTCATGCAGTGGCGAAGGATCGTAGTCTCTTCCCCACTGCAGCAGCCAGGCGGCGAAGGGAGGACTGGCCCCGTAATCTACGTCGAGATCGATCATACCGAAGCCGACCTTGTAGTAGCCATCCTGGAACAGCCGGGTCTCCACACTGCCAAACTCGCTGCCGACCTTGACGTCATCAAAGCCGGTCTGCTCCGTGGTGATCGTGGGGATCCAGTGCACCACCGGCTGCAAAACGAATCCGGCCTCGACCTTGCGGTAGCCGGTGACCACGTCCACATAGACCGGCTCGTACGTGATGTACGCGGGCGCGAACTCCAGGTCATCGTTCATGGTATCTTCAAAGGCCTGGAGGATGACCTCGCCGGTGGCCGTGAGCTGGATAGCGCCGGTCACCGTCACCGCCTCATATCCCGCCGCCAGCTTGCCTTCCGCGCTGACGGCAATGTTGCCCACCGTCACGCCCTCGGTTCCGGCCCGCACCGCCACGTCGCCGGCGCTGAGGATCTCGCCGCGCACCATCACGTTATACTCGGCGTCGATCAGCACGCGGGAGTGATTGAACGAGCCTTCCGTCAGGTACTCGCCCTCGACCTGGACGGTGCCGTAGACCCCGACATTCCGGCCGATCAGCTCCACCGCCCCCTGGGCGGCCACCAGGGCGCGGAAGTAGTAGATCTGGCTGCGGGCGATGTAGACATCGCCGTCATCCGGGCCGCTGCCCGTCGCCGTCAGGCGGGTCACCGAGTGGACTCCACGGGTGATCGTCACGCTCTCGCCCATCGCCCAGATGTTCTTGCCGTGCACGTCAATCTCGTGCCGGGCATTGATCAGAGCATCACTCCAGAAGTAGACCTCATCGGGCGTGGTCATGGTCACCGCGCCGACATCGACGGTCGAGACCGGATGGGCGGGATCGGTCTCATCCAGGTAGACCTCTCCGACCATGCCGTAGACTTCAATGCGTTTGCCGCCGTTGATCGTGATCGTGCCTTCGGGACCCGTGTTCACGATGCCGCCGCTCTGGCGGGCGGGTAGATCGATCATCCGCATCCCGCCAGTACGAGCCATGGGAACGGGTCCCTCCTGGACCTCGCCGATATCCACCGGCTCCCCACCGTACACCGCGTCCTCGATGGCGCCGGGATCAGCCAGGACCCGGTTGCCGCCCGGGACCGGATCGTCCACGTCGGGATCGATGACCGCACCCAGCGCGTCCACCAGTTCCCCGGCGGCATTGATCCGGTACCCGTCGTCATTGACCAGGTATCCCTGATCGCTGACCAGATGGCCGGCCGCATCGGCGAGATACTCGACACCCGCGAGAACCACGCTGCCGCCGACCAGACCCGGAATCGAATTCAGATAGGCTACCGTGTCGGGGTCGGCCACAATCGGGTGCCCGCCGAAGACGGGCGCTTCCAGCGCGGTCAGCGGAACACCGGCGGCATCGGTCAGCTCGCCCCGGAAGTTGATGATGTGGCTCTGCTCATCGAGGAGATAACCGTGGTCGCCGACGCGGTAGCCATGGTCGTCGGCCGTATTCTCGTACTGGTTCACCAGGTAATCCACGCCGCCGAAGGTGAAGACGCCGCGGATGGCGCCCACGCCGTTGAGCAGCTCGCCGCTGCCGTCGATCAACAGCCCCTCGACGTTGATGCGGTTGCCCGCGCCGTCAATCAGGACATCGGTGGCCGTCAGCAGATTGCCGTAACGGTCGATCTTGTAGCCGTAGGCATTGATCGGCTGGCCGATCGCATTGATGAAATTCCCGTACGCATCGACGAGATACCCGTACTGATTGATCAGGACGATCTCATCCGTGTCTTCATCGTAAGCCAGGAGTTGTTCCTGCTCATTGATGACCATGCCGTCCTCGTCGAGGAAGTGCCGAACGTCGCCGACGCCCTCATCGACATGCAGGTATCGCACGTAGTTCTCATGATCGGCCATGCCCAGAGCCGCCAGGTTGGCACCAGCCATGCCGAGAGCGATATCGTAGCCGGTCGCGGCAAATACGAGACGCCTGTCGCGTTCCGAGGCCCGGATCATGCCGTAGGCGCTGCCGGCTCCGGCCAGCGCGTCGTTGAGGTCATCGATTAGCGTTTCGGCGTCCGTCAGCGAGATCGACAACGGCGTATCGCTGATCGCCGCGCCGGTGGTGGAATCCCAAACGTCGAAGTCCAGGACGATGGTGAGCGGGAATCCGACCGTCGGCAGCGCCGCCTGCGCCCGCAGCTCCGTGTACTCCACCAGCAGGTAACCTTCCTTGTCCACCAGCACCGCCTCCAACGGCGTCTCTTCATCGCCGTCGTCCACGTAGGTGAGGTACACCGCGCCTTCCCCGAGCAGGGCATATCCGCCGGGGCCGATCAACTGAGAGGGATGACCCGCGTCGTCCACCACGACGTTTCCATCGTCATCCCGCTCCAGCCGGAAACCATATCCATCAATGGGCTGGCCGTGCTCATCGACAATGAAGGTCGCCATGCCGGGGATGGCCCCATGAATCGTGGGGAATGTCATCGTCTTGGTCACATAGAACAGCTTGTCCACGACCACGCTGATCGCCTCCGGCGAAAGCGCATCGGCCCCGGTCAGGGTCACGCTGTGGCCGGCCTCCACCAACCCGGTGACCAGGAGCATCCCGGCGCCGGAGTTCAGGCTTACGTTGGAATCCGAATCGATCGCCTGAATCACGCCGCGAACGGCAATGCCATCGCCCGTCGTCACGGTGATGTGACCTGTCACCCCGGCGGTCGGCACACCCACAGGCACGGCATCCGTCTTCAGAGTGCTCAGGGCATTCAGATCGAAGCGCGGGTCGGCGCCGCCGCTGACGACGATCAAGATCTGGCCTGTGGCCTGGGCGAAGCCGCCGCGCACAATGGCGTCCCCTTCGTGGTCCGCGTCGCCGTTCAGCACATCCAGATCCGTGGCGTTATGCGGATCGTCCCCGCCGAAGGTAACCATCTGCACGCCCCGGATCTCGATCGCCGCCCCCGTGGCATGGGCCGCCGCCCAGTAGTCCAGGCCGGCCAGGTCTCCCACCCGCACCGGGTCGCGGCCGGCGTACAGGCTGCCCAGTACATTAACGTGCTGGCCTTGCAGGTAGATCCGGCTGTTGGCATGGCGCACGATGAGCTCGGCGCCGCTGCGGATATCGAGATCGCCCAGGGGGGCCAGTTGGATGCGTCCGGAGGCCACGATCTGCGCACCCAGCGTATAGGTGTCGCCTTCCGCCAGATCGGGGCTCGTATCCTCGTCGCTGCCGTCGGAGCCCTCGGTTCCGATGCCACCGTCGACGGTGATGGCGGGAGCCTCGATGCACACCCGCTCGTCGCCGCCGTCGAGGAAGCTGCGCTCTTCCGTAATGAAGTGGAAGGTCTCGACGCCGCCCGCCTCCAGCGATCCGCGGAGCGTGAAGGCGTTCGACGTCGTGATCAGAATCGAACCGAGGGCGTCGACATCGCCGGTGATATCCACGTCGTTGGTGGCCGCGATGACGATCTCGTAGTTGGGCTCCTTCATGTCGCCGACTGGCGCCGGGGCCGTCGCGCCGGCGTTCTTGAGCACGCCGAAGACATTCACGTGGGCGGCTTTCAGCACGATGCGGCCGTTGGTTTCGATCCAGCCACTTCGTTCAGTGACTTCGATGTCGCCGTTGCGGGACGTGACCAGCACATGGGCATTGGTACGCGCGTCGTCGTTCTGCAGGGACCCGAGGGCGCCGTCCACGGTGACCTTGTTCCGCCCGTCCAGGCGAATGGTCTGCTCCTGGTCGGCGACCGCGTCGCTGCCCGGCGCGACCTCCGTGAAGCCGAGGGCGGCCACCTCGCTGGAGCCCGTCGCCAGCAGCGTGAACGCATGATCGGCTTCCAGCACCAGGGTGGAACCACGGTGCGTCACACCAAACCACTGGTTGGCGTGCAAACCGGTGCCCGATCCCAGGTGGGTGAGCGCGGTGGCCGCGAAGGCGGCGCCCAGATCGGCGACGAGATCCGCAATCCCGGTATTGGCGGTCGTCCCGGGCGCTGTCCCGTCAGTGCTCGAGGCCGCCACCGTCACCAACGCCTCGTACGTGCCGCCCAGGCCGTTGTCGATGGACAGCGCCAGGGTCACGTTCCCGGCCAGGACCCCATTGGTCGGAAGCTGGCCGTCCGCCACGATCTCGTAGTTCGCGATGACCAGGTCTCCCGCCGTCCGGATCCAGGCCGTGGGCGCGATGATTACACTCTCGGCGGCCGGGGTATTCTCGGTGAGGAACCCGGCCTCGATGTAGACATGACGATCGGCTAGGATATGGCTGTTGACCGTGATGACATCCTTGGCCGTCAGGATCACATCGCCCTCGTTGCCGCCCGCAATCAGGTCGCCCTTGAGGAAGCCGTTCTCACCCAGATCGAGAACGATGGGGCCATCGGTGGTCTCGAGCAGTGCCGACCACTCCAGGTCGAGGTCCGTGTTCGGGCCTTCAACCATGCTGATCATGTGGTCGGTCAAAACGGAACCCGCGATATACAGGCCGCCCACCGGGTTCTCATCCGAGCCGAAGATCACTTCGGAACCGGCGGCCTTCGCCACGATGTTGTACGGCCGCTCCGACAGCACCTCAACTTCGTCGATCACATTCTCGAGGCCGAGCAACTCGACATTGACGCTTTCCAGGTACCCGACCTGCGGATCGAAGAACGTGTCGTAGAGGCGGATCTCATACTGGCTGGCAAGCAGGATCTTGCCGTTCTTGAGCTTGATCTTGACGAGCGGATCGGCGGTATGACCGACCGTCACCGGGTCGTCCGCGAAATCCTCATCGTGCGGCCGCCCCTCGAGCAGATCGTTGCCGTACGGATCGCCGTCCAGGTTGACGTAAGAAGCGCCGTTCAGGGCGGTCTGCAGATCAAGGACGAGGTCCATGATCATGTTCTCATCGTCGTTGCCGGCCGTCTGGTCCGCCGTGATCGTCACTTCCCCCACGATCTTCTGCACGCCCAGATTGACCCAGAGCACAAAGGTCACGTCTTCCGGCAGCACGCCGTCGTTGGATGAACGGTTGGCCTCGATTTCGCTCTCGTAGGACAGCTCGCCGAATCCGAGGAGGGTTTCGTTCTGGGACTTGTACTCGATGTCGAACAGGTAGTCGCTCTCAAAGACGATGAAGCCGTCCGCCTCAACGGCCCAGACATCCGTGGTTTCGCCGGCGATCGCCAGGTTGATGTCCGCCACCAGGTCGCTCAGACTGGTGTTGTTCGCGGTCAGTCCGGCGGGGACATGCACGGTATAATCGCTCACCGGAGAAATTGGACTCGACCCGCCGGCAGTCGAGTAGTCATAGACCCGGAAGTCCAGACGAACCGCCGCGGTCAGTCCGTAACTGGCCGGCAAACTGATCCGCTCCCGGACCACCCCCAGCTCCCCGGCCACCTCAACGTACGGATAGACCTGCTGCACCGGAACCGGCTGCACGGCGGTGACATCCGTACCGCTTTCCACAGTCGTCAGCCCCAGTAGCCCGGCGTGGTCCGAACCCGGACCGCTGATGGTAAACTCGACGTCGCCGGCCAGCACCAGGCGCCCGGACCGGGAGCTGACGGTGATGAACTGGCTGACATACGAGCCCGTCGCCTCCCCGCCGTCATAGACCCGGGCGGCCGTGCAGGCGTTCTCCAGATCGATCAGCAGGTCCTCCACCCCCGTATTCGTGGTGGTATCGCGCCAAGACAGGATGACCGTGGCCGCAAGCGTCCCGCCGACACCACCGTCGATGGCGATCTCCAGCGTCACATCGGCGGTAAGCACGCCGCTGACAACGAGCTCGCCCTCACCGGTGATCTCATAATCGGTGTCGGAGGCCGCGGAGGAGAACGTCCCGGTCGTGAATCCCACCTGCGTCAGGCGATCGGCCGGCTGACTGTCGAGCGTGAAGGCGTCGTTGCTGAACAATACCAGGACCCCGCGCTCGTCACGGGCGCTGAGGACACTGCTGAATTTCACCCCGGCGTGGCCCGGAATCTCGGTGTCTGCGAACACCGCGTTGATGTCGCGCACGAGGTCGGCAATCCCGGCATTGGCGGTCGTGCCGTCCGCCGTGCCATTCGTAGTCGCCGCGGGCACGGTGAACAGTTGGTGGATTCCCGTGTAAACCCCGCTGGTGATAGCAATGTCAAGCACAAGGTTTTGGGAGAGGACGCCGTTGACCATGCTGTCATTTGCGGTCACGCGGTAGGTCTCGGGATCGCGCTCGGCAAGCTGGGCCTCGTCATCCACGGCCGGCAATCCGATCAGATAGGCGTTGCCTTGCGGCTCCTCACGGGCACTGTCGAGATCGTGTCCGCCTTCCACCGTGGCCAGGCCCAGAGAACCGGCATGGACCGAGGTATCCAGGACCGTGAAATCATACCGGCTGTAGAGGACCAGCGTATCCCGGTTCAGACGCACGTAGACCTCGCCGGCGGGGAAGGCGTCGGCAAAGGCGTGATAGACATCACTGTACAATTCGTCGATCGAGGTATTCGTCGCGTCGCACTCGATCTCGACCGCCCCCTGCGTCGCGCCGCCGGGCGTATCCACGCTGATGTTCAGAATCACGTCGTCGTCGTCATCGGCCCCATCGCCGTCGGTATCGGGAAGGACCCCGTCAGACGGCAGAGCATCTTCCACCTCGATCACGGCCTGCTCGCCGTCGATCTCGAAGGCGTGGAAGCTGGAAAGCACGATTTGATGGGAGGCGTTCAGAGAAGCCTCGATATTCCGGAAGCCGCCCCGAATCAGGGCGTCGTTGATGTCCGCCACCAGATCCGCGCGGGTGGTATTGTCGAGCGTGTCGTCGCGGTAGACGATCACCGTGCCTTCGACAACCTTGTTGCGCTCCTGGCTGCCTGGCGTCGGCTCATCCAGGTACGGGCTGACGTGGGCGGGGTCGTGATTCGGATTGACGTTGGACATCACCACGTGCAGCGCGATGTTGTCCGCCAATACTCCCTCGGTGGCCAAATCGTCTTCGGCGATCAACTCGAACAAAGAAGGATCGCGGCTGGAGAATTCAGAAGTTGCGCCTTTGCCGCCGTCGTTGACGTCGCCGGCGACATCAACCAGGCCCAGCAGATCGGCACCGACCGACTGCGGCGTGATCTCGATATCCACCGTGTCACTCGCAAACACCAACCTGCCGGTGTCATGGCTGACCGCCACATCAAAGCGCAACGACTCGATGACAGCGTTGATATCGGCCAGGAGATCCGCCAGCGTGGCATTGTCGTCCGTGTCGTCGGCTTCGATGGTGAAGGAAGCAACCAGCTCGCCTTCGCCGAACGCGAGCACGAGGGTGACATCTTCGACGAGCGTGAACTCGTCGAGCAGCCCGGTGGCGGTATAAGCTTCATCCGCCTGACCGGGCGTGAGTACCGAGGATACGCCCGGAGCGCCGCCGTCCACGACCGTCAGTCCCAGCCCGTCGGCCCCGACGGAGGTCGGCTCGATCTGGAAATGCCCGGAGGTCTGGAAGCGAATATAGCCGCCACTGTCCACGACCTCCAGGTCCTGCACCGGAAGATCGATCTTGGCAAGGATATCATTCATGTCCTCGACAAGGTCATCCACGTCGCGGTTCTTGAAGAAGACCGCTTGGCCGCGCGTCGCTTCCAGGTCATGTCCCGCGGCGACCGAGGTCAGACCCAGTAGATCCGCCGCCGCCGACGTGCTCTCGACGCGGAAATCGCAGAGGCTGATCAGGACCAACCGGCCCTCATAGAGGGAGGCGATGATATCTTCAAAGCCGGAGGAAGCGAGGGCGACGTTGATATCCTCGATCAGGTCGTCCAGCGTAAGATTCAGACCGTCGACCGCGATCAGCACCGAGCCACCGGCCACGCTACCCACGCGGTCGATCACGAGGTCCAGAGTCACCGGGCCGGCCAGAATCCCCGACGGGATCGACGCGTCACAACCGATCACCGCGTACGCGTCGGCCACGTCGGTGCCGTCGGTAAGGGCTTTCTGGACCGTGACCGTGGCCGTCAGGGTGTTATCGTCGCTATCGGTGGTGACAACTTCCAGGGTCACGTCTTCGGCCAGGACGCCCGTGGTCGGTACCGGGGTGTCGGCGACCAACTCCATCACGAAATAGTCGCGGCGGAGGGACGAAGTGTCACGCCCGGCCGCGACGGCGTTGAAGCCGAGCAACTGCGCCGAGACCGACGTGCTCTCGAGGGTGAAATCATGGGCGCTGACGAGGGTCAGGCGGGAGCCGTCCAGCTCGGCCACAATGTCACCGAGTCCGGCGGCCACCAGCGCGTTGTTGATATCCTCCAGCAAATCCGCGAGCGTCTCGTGGTCGCCGGCCGCGATCACCGCCGTCCCGGAAGCCGGCACGCCGTCACGCGTAATCTGCAGGGTGACCGCCACCGCCAGGTCTTCGGACGGAATATTGTCGTCGCCGCTCACCCGGGCGGCGAACACCACCTCGGCCAACTGCCCGAGCAGCGATCCCTGCTCCGGCAGACGCAGGGACGCAACGTTGTAGCCCGCGGCCACCGTCAGGAATCCCAGTCGCTCGGCATTGACGGAAGTATTGCTCAGAATCCGGAAATCATTGATGCTGCTCAATTGCAGCAGGCCGCCGTGCACGGAGACATCCATATCACCCAGGTCCGCCGTCAGCAGGGCAACCTCGATGTCGTCCATGAGATCGTCGAGGTCGGCGTTGTTGTTGTCGTCCGGGATCGTTACCGTATAGGCGCTGATGACGCCCCTGCGGTTGACCTCGATATGCAGAGTCACCGGACCGGCCAAATCGACCGCCGGGACAGCGACTTCGCCGGACAGGGAGGCCCCAAAGTAGACGCCCGCGGCTTCCAGGTCCACGCCGGCCGTCATGCCGAGCAGCGCCACGTTCTGCGACGCGCTCTTGATCTTGAACGCGTGGGTGCCCAGCAGCACCAGAACACCCTGCTCTTCGGCGGCGGTGATGTAATCGGCAAAGTGCCGCACGCCATGCAGGAGCGCCAGGGGATTGCCCGACTTGTAACGCCAGATCGCGGTGTCGGCCAGGGCCGCATTGACATCATCCACCAGATCCGCGATCGTGGTATTATCCAGCGTGTCCGCCGCAGCTATGGTGACCGCATCGTATAACACGTCCTGCAGGTCGGTCTCCTCGATCCGGATGACCAGGACCACGTCGCGGGCCAGTTGCCCGGTCGTAGGCACGGCGCCGCTGGCGACCAACTCCGCGAGCTCACGATACTCGGTGGTTTCCCAGTCCCCGCGGAATCCCAACTGCACGATATGCTCGGAAGTATCGAGGATCTCGAACTCCGGTCCCAGGGTGGTGAACATGAGCTTGTTCCCGCTGAGGCCGGCGGTGATCGCGTCGAACGGATCGTTGCCGGTGCCGGGCGTGGGATTGAGCGCGGCGTTGATGGTCGCCACCAGGTCCGCGCGGCTGTGGTTGCCGGCGGTGGAGGTGGCCGTGATAACCACCGAATCTTCCGTGATGACACCGTCGTCGTCCAGCCAGAGGTCCAGGGTCACGTCGGCGATCAGCCGGCCGGTCAACGGCAGAGCGTATTGGCCGATCACCTGGGCCTCGGGATAGTAGACCGTAGAACGCAGGAGCGGCGTCAAGCCCAGAAGATCGATGTTCTCGGAACCCTCGGCCAGAATCGAGAAGTCGTGGCCGTAGCCGGTCAACACCAGGTACCGGCCTTCCTGCCCGACCTCGAGATCCATGAAGTGGTCGCTGCCGTTGAAGATGCTCTTGAGGTACAGCAGCAACGCGCCGTCGCCGGGGTATTCTTCCGTCTCAGGATCGCCGCGGAAGAAGATGGACGGGATGGTGATCAACTCCTCGACCTCGGTCTCCGTGGAGAGCACCGGCTCGCCCGCCGCCGCCACGTCCGTCATGCCCAGGACCGCGACACCACTAGAAGACTCGTCGATCTGGAACGCGTAGGGGCAGCCGATGAACAGCCGGCCACCCGGGGCCGGCGCGGCGTAGAACGGTGCCAGGTCCGCCGACAGGTAGAACTGCTCGTTGATCTCCTCGATCAGGTCCCACACGCCCTCCTGGTCAAAGACCATGCCGGCGTCTATCCCGATGGTGATCTGGCCCCAGAAAGCGCCGCTGAGATTGTTGAACCTGAGGGTGACACTCCGGGCTGTCTCGGGCGGAGTGTAGGCAGCCGGGGCGGCGTAGCCGTCGATGCGCTTCCACATGTCCAGGACGACATTCGACGGCAGATAGCCCTGCAGCATGAACTGGCCTTCGGCCACGATGCGGCCCAGGTCGCCTTTGACCCAGGTCGACGGCTCGATCTCCTCGAAATGGGTCGCCGTCATGATCTTGATGTCGTCGGGGCCGTCCAGAATGATCCGGCTGTTCTCACCCCAGGTCTGCAGAAGCGCCGAACCGTAGACCAGGACGCTCGTGTCGGTGAAGTTGAAGATATCGCCCGGGTCTCCCTCAAAGGGATCATCGCCGCCGGTCAACTGGATCAGGCCGCCGGCCTTGATCATCGTGCCGATCCGTATCTGATGCTCGGCACGGATCCGAATCTCGCTGTGAGCGGCCGCAGTTCCGTAGTCATGGTAGACCGAGCCGATGTAACCACCCGTCTCGGCGTCGCGGATATTCTCCACCTCGCCGCCCGCGATGAGGTGGCCTTCGATCTCGGCATCGTAGGCGGAATCGATCACGACCGAGCTGTAGTCATGGTGAGTCGTGATCTCGCTGGAGCCGTCGATCCGTACGCCCATGCCCGTGCCTACGTAGGGGTGATCGACGCTGCTAAAGTTCGCCA
>JALOPK010000128.1 GCA_025453925.1 Candidatus Eiseniibacteriota bacterium
TCCTCCTCAGTGCGCCGCTGACGAGCGACGATCTTCCCGCAATCGAATCAAGGATGCGCGAAATCGTCCAGGGGGGCGAGCCGTTCCAGCGCGACGACCTGTCAGTTGACGCCGCTGTCGAGAAGCTCCAGGCCATGGGGCAGGAACTCAAGGTGGAATACTGTCGGGAACTGGGTTCCGCAGGGCATGAGACCGTCAGCCTCTACCGGAGCGGCCAGTTCGTGGACATGTGCGAAGGCCCGCATGTCCAGCGGACATCTGATGTCCCTCCGGACTGCTTCACGCTGGACAGCATTGCCGGCGCGTACTGGCGGGGCGACGAACACCGCCCGATGCTGACCAGGATCTACGGCCTGGCCTTCGAGACCCGGCAAGATCTCGACGCATTCAAGGCCCGTCGCGAGCTGGCCAAGCAGCGTGATCATCGGAAGCTGGGCAAGGAACTGGATATCTTCCACATCTCCGACCAGGTGGGCCAGGGGCTCGCGCTGTGGCTGCCCAACGGGGCCACTCTCATCGACGAGCTGGAGAAGCTGGCGAAGGAGATGGAATTCCGATATGGGTACGTGCCCGTCCGGACCCCGCATATCACCAAGAGCCGGTTGTACCTCACGAGCGGGCACCTGCCGTACTACAAGGAGAGCATGTATCCGCCCATGCAGTTGGGGGGCGAGGACGACTACTACCTCAAACCCATGAACTGCCCCCACCACCATGTCATCTATGCCTCGCGGCCGCGAAGCTACCGGGACCTGCCGCTGCGTCTCGCCGAATACGGGGCCGTGTACCGGTACGAACAGACCGGTGAGCTTGCGGGACTGCTCAGGGTGCGGGGCATGTGGATGAACGATGCCCACCTCTATTGCACTCCCGACCAGGTGAAGGAGGAGTTCATCAAGGTCCTCGACCTTCACCGCTACTACTACGGGTTGTTCCGGATCACCGACTACTGGGTCAGGCTGTCTCTGGGCGACCCCAACTCCAAGAAGTTCGCGGGTTCCCAGGAATCGTGGCAGACCACCGAGGACATGGCCCGGAGCGCCCTCGCGGACGCCGGTTTCCCCTTTGAAGAGGTGCGGGGCGAGGCGGCATTCTATGGCCCGAAAGTCGACCATCAGATGAGCAATGTGGTCGGGCGGGAAGAGACCGCATCCACGACCCAGCTCGACCTGGTCATGCCCGAGCGATTCGGCCTGTCGTACATCGGTCCCGACGGCAAAGAGCACCGGCCGGTCATCATCCACCGAGCGCCGCTCGGCACCCACGAGCGATTCGTCGCGTTCCTGCTGGAACATCTCGGAGGCGTGTTTCCGACCTGGCTCTCGCCGGTGCAGGTGCGCGTGCTCCCCGTGTCGGAGGCCCAGGAGGGTTACGGTCAGCGGGTGCTTGCCGCGCTCCGGGACCGGCTGTTCCGCGCCACGCTGGACGCGACCGCGGAGAGCCTGAACAAGCGAATTCGCGAGGCGGAGGTTCAGAAGATACCCAACATGCTCATCATCGGGAAACGTGAAGAGGCAGAAGGCACCGTGACGTGGCGGCGCAAGGGCCACCGGCAACAGGTGACCCTGCCCCTGGAGCGGATCGCGGCGGTGCTGGACGAGATCAGGACTCGCCGCCTGATGGACAATTTCGACGATGTCGAGGTGCCGGGCTTCCCGTCCGCGTAGCCGTGGCATGCATACGCGCAATGGAGCCGGCCATGATGGTCTCGACGGTCGCACGGTATCGCTCGATTCCGCGCCGCACCAGACGCCACTCCCTGGACGCCGCATGACGGGCCTGCACCTCGCGTTGACAGTGGCGATGCTCTCCACGGGCTCGGGAGCCGCTCTGGCGCAACTGGCCTGCCCGGGGCGGCCCGATTCCCTGGAGAATCGTGCCTTCGGCCTTGGCGAGAAGCTGGTATTCGCCGTGCGCTACGCGGGCATTACCGCGGGGACATCCACCCTGAGTATCGACGATACGACGAGGGTTGACGGCCACCTCTGCTACGTGATCAACAACCGGACCCAGTCCTCCAAGGAGTTCAGCATCGTGTACAAGGTGGACGACCGGGCGACCGCGTGGCTCGACGCCGAGAGCTTCGTCAGCCGAGGATTCGAGAAGCACCTCAGGGAAGGTGATTTCACGACCGACCAGCAGGTCTGGTTCCATCAGGAGCGCAACGTGGCGTGGTACCCCTCCAAAGACCTCGAGGTGGAGACGCCTCCCTGCGTGATGGACATCTTCTCTGCTCTCTACTACGTCCGAATGCTTCCCCTTGAGGTCGGCACCGAGGCGGTGTTCGACAATCATGAGAACAGGAAGAACTACCCCCTGGTCGTCAGGGTGCTCAAACGCGAGCGGGTGTCGGTGGATGCCGGGTCCTTCCAATGCCTGGTGGTCGAGCCCCTGCTGCGCGAGCCGGGCCTGTTCAAGCACAAGGGCAGACTCCTGGTCTGGGTCACCGACGACGAGTACCACATGCCCGTGCTCATGAAAAGCAAGATACCGGTCGGCTCCGTGAACGCCGTTCTGGTGGACTATCAGAGAGGGGAGCTGCTGCCCCGTGGCTGACCTTGATTTCGCGGCGATCACCACCCATTCCCTGGAAGGGGCCCCGCGCCTCGTACACAGGGAGCAGTCAGGCACGCCGCTGGCCGATCACGCGGCGCTCTCCGCCTTTCTCGACTCCCTGCCGAAAGTGCTGGCGGCGGAGGATCTCCGGCGTCTCGCCGAGGCGATTGTCGATGCCCGCCGGCGCTCGAAGCCGGTGCTGCTGCAGTTCGGCGGCCACGTGATCAAATGCGGCCTGGGGCCCTACGTCATCGACTTCCTGCAGCGCGGGCTGGTCACCGCCGTCGCGGTGAACGGCTCGGCGGCGATTCATGACGTGGAGCTGGCCATGGTCGGCGCCACCTCCGAGGACGTCGCCGAGCGGCTGGAGGCCGGCACGTTCGGCATGGCCCGCGAACCGGCGGAGTTTCTGAACAAGGCGGCCATCGCTGGCCGGGTGCGGGGATTCGGGCAGGCCATCGGAGAGGCGGTCAACAATGCGGGGCTGGCGTTCCGGAACGAGAGCGTGCTGGGCCGCGCCGCCGCGATCGGCCGCCGGGTGACCGTGCACGTGGCCTTCGGCACGGACGTGGTCCATCACCACGCCGGGCTGGACGCCGCCGCGCTGGGGGAGGCGACGCTCGCCGACTTTCGAGCCTACTGCGGCGCGGTGGCTGACCTTGGTGACGGCGGGGTCGTCATCAATGCGGGGTCGGCCGTGATCCTGCCGGAGGTGTTCCTCAAGGCAGTCTCCATCGCGCGCAATCTCGGGCATTCGGTGCAAGGCTTCACCGCCGCCAATCTGGATATGCTGCGCCATTACCGGCCGGCAACGAACATACTCGGCAGGCCCCTGCAGCGAGGCGGCTGCGCCATCCATCTCACCGGACATCATGAGATCATGATTCCTCTGCTCCACGCCATGACGCTCCACGCAGCACAGAGGGGAAGGAGTGGCCACTGATATGTTTTACGGCGTCATCCTCGCGGGCGGGCGCGGCGAGAGGCTATGGCCGGCGAACACTCGAGCACACCCGAAGCACCTGCTCACCGGCCCCGACGGCGAATCAATGCTGGAGAAGGCAATCAGGCGAATCCAGGCGCTGGTCCCGCCCAAGCATGTCCAGATCGTCACGCACCGGAACTACCTGGACGCCATCGAGGCCCACCTTGACGGCAGAATCAAGGTCGGCGGCTATGTCGTCGAACCTGAAGGCAAGAACACCGCCGTGGCCATCGCCCTTGCGGCCATGAAGCTGCTTCAAGCCGACCCCAATGCCCACATGTTCGTGTTGCCCTCCGACCACTT
The DNA here is from genome assembly GCA_025453925.1 of Candidatus Eiseniibacteriota bacterium. GTDB lineage: Bacteria > JAFGKV01 > JAFGKV01 > JAFGKV01 > JAFGKV01 > JAFGKV01. Next base: position 3,845 of record JALOPK010000128.1, read on the forward strand.
CATCGGGGAGGAAGACCGGCTCCGGCAGGCACTGCGCACGGCGGCGAGGCTCACCCTGGAAGGTGAGAAACTGGTGACCATCGGCGTCAATCCGACCAGGCCCGAGACCAACTATGGATACATCGAGATGGGCCGGCCCCTGGAGGGAGACTACGAGGTGCCGGTCTACGCGGTCAAAGCCTTCAAGGAGAAGCCAGAACCCGATGTCGCCGTCGACCTGCTCGCCCGTGGGGACTTCCTCTGGAATACCGGCATGTACGTCTGGAAGGCCCGCGTACTTCTCGAGAGCGTGAAGCGGTTCATGCCGGAGTTGAATGGCGGCCTCCAGGCGGTCGAGTCGGAGATCGGAACCGACGATGAGGCCCTCGCGCTTGAGGGGCTCTACACGCGGATCGGGAATGTCTCCATCGACTATGGCGTGATGGAGAAGGCCGACAATGTGCTGGTCGTGCGGGGAGGCTTCGTCTGGGACGACTATTCCGATTGGGAGATCGTGGCCCGAGTCGGCCCCCCCGACGGTGACGGCAACGTGCTGCGCGGCAAGGTTCTCGCCGTTGACGCGCACCGCAGCCTCGTCTGGAGTGAGGACGGGCTCATCGCGGCTCTCGGGGTTGACGACCTGGTCATCGTCCGGAAGGGTGATGCCGTGCTGGTGTGCCCGCGAGTTCGCGCGCGCGACGTGAAGTCAGTTGTCCACGAGCTGAAGGGCCGCGCGTTTGACGACTATGCATGAGGCGGCGTGATCGCGCCCGCCGAGGAGAATGACCAATGAGCCGCATTCGCAGACGTGATTCCGTGAATAGTGTGTTGGTGCGCATCATCTTCAACGCCATCGCGATCTATCTTGCCGCCCGGGTGATCCCCGATGTCGACTTCCGTGGAGGGGTGTGGGAGTTGCTGCTGGCCGGCTTTCTGTTCGGTGTCCTGAATGCCGTACTCAAGCCCCTGCTGGTCATTCTCTCGCTCCCGCTGATCGTCCTCACGCTCGGGGTGTTCTATCTCGTGGTGAACGGCCTCATACTTCTCCTGCTGGCCTGGCTGCTCCCGGCGCTCTCCGTGAGCGGCCTGCTTGCGGCGGTGCTGGCGACCCTGCTCATGGGCCTGGTGAACCTCCTGCTTCATGCGGCCCTTCACGCATGGGTGTGAGCGGGAATGGAACACGGGGAATGAGACAATGATGGATGATCTGGTCGGCGCCGGTCTGTGACCCGTCAACCGTTCGCACGGGAAACAGCCACTCCGTGTCCGCATCACTATCGCACGGGGAATCCGGCATCTGCGGCAGCGACTCAGATTGCGAGCTGGACACGGGACTCACTTGACACTGCAGGTGTGAGATGCGGCGGCAGCAGACAGGAGCGCCCACCTTCGGAATGCGCCGTCCTTCCGCGAACGGCCATGAATGCGCAGGGCAGCCCGAGTGCGAACAGAGGATTCGGCGGAGCGGACACCCCTTCTCCAGAAGGGCGAGGGGACTCCGTGGCACGCCACGGACGCTTGATGAACCCCGAGCCCTGCCGGAGTGGCGCGCGCCGTGACACCGAGACTCGACGCCATCAGCCGTAGACTGTGAACTGCTATGTCTGATAAGGTTCCCGCTGAACTGAAGGTCCTCGCGGACGATCTCATGGTCGAGGCCGCGGATCGCAAGCTCTACCTGAAGTTCGAATCTCTTGAGTACGGGTTTCGATTCTTTCTCCCCGGCGAAGGAGGCAAGGGGCAGTTCAGCGTGTACTTCAGTCCCAAGAAGAACCGCTACACCGTGGTGGCGCCCGCGGGACTCGATCCTGATCTCGTTCCGCTGGTACAGCTCGCCCAGATTCGAACCGGCGGTCGCCTTCCGGGAGAATCCACCAGGGATCGGGAGTACGGTTCGTGGGAGGAAGTCATAAGCGACAAGCCCGAGCTGAGCCGGCACATCGTCGCCCGGCTCGGCGAGCTTCAGGCGGCAGGCTATTTCGTCGAAGACTTCGCCAAGCTCCCCGGGGGAGTGCAACTCGTTTTCGGCGAAGGGCCCACCGCACTTAGGGTGAACCTTTACTGCGGCAAAGACGGGCGCATCAAGGACGTGCCCGCGGGGAAGAAGAGCCACGAGTTGTCGCTGGTGAGCGAGATGCTGAAGCCCGAGGGGGGACTCTCGGCGGCGCTTCCCGAGGCGGAGCGTGGTCTCGATGCCTGGTTGGGGACCGACGAAGCGGGCAAAGGGGACTATTTCGGCCCCCTGGTAGTGGCCGGATTCACGGCGGACTGGGCGGTTGTCACCGAACTCGAAGGCATGGGCCTGGCCGAGAGCAAGGTCTTGCAGAAAGGCCGGGTGATGAGCCTCGCCCGCCTTCTGTGGGGTCGCTTCAAAGACCGGTGCACCGTCGTGGAGATCGGTCCGGCGCGCTACAATCAACTCTACACGGAGTTCAGGGGCACCGGAGGCCGGCTGAACCTGCTCCTGGGCTGGGCCCATGCGCGGACGATCCAGGAGGCGCGGCAGCGGAGCACCGTAAGATCCGTCGTGGTTGACCAGTTCGCCGCATCATGGAACATCACCCGGTATCTTGCCGATGCCCGGGACCTCAATCTCATGTTCCGGCCACGCGCCGAGAGCAACCCTGCGGTTGCTGCCGCCTCCGTCCTCGCCAAGGCCCGGTTCCTCGAGCGGTTGGAGAAACTCTCGGACGAGGCCGGTATCTCCCTGCCCGCCGGGGCGGGGGCCAATGTCGTGAGTGCCGCTCGCGCGGCGGTCGAGAGACACGGACCCGGCATCCTCGAACGGATCGCCAAGGTGCATTTCAAGACGACGGAGCGAGTCCTGGGGATCGAGGGGGATGAGGCGCGGCGGGGCCCTTCAGCCGAGCACGAACACGCCGGCGCAGAACGAAACCCGGATGAACCGGGCGCGGATGCCCCTGTCGGCAAAGGCCAATAGGGCCTCATCCGCGGCCCAGTAGTGCTCGTCGTCGTCCCATCGGTCCTGCCATGCTGCCCGGACCTCCGCGCGGGCATCCGCCGTCTCGAACGCAATATCCGCAACCACCATCAGGCCCTGGGGGTCGAGGCAATCCCTCCGCAGTCTGCCGAGGATCTCGAGCTGGGAAGCGGCATCGAACTCGTGGAACACGTAGGCGGAGACGATGCGGTTGAATGTGCGCCGCACACCGTCGGGCAGCGCATCCCTGAGGTTCGCCTGCACCAGCACCGCCTCGGGGAGCTTGCTTTCGGCAGCCTCGATCATGGAGGCAGAGAAGTCGATTCCCCAGATCGAGCACCCGCGCTGGGCAAAGCGCTCCGCGAGGTTGCCCGTGCCGATGCCCACGTCCAGAACGCTCATCCCCGGCGTCGGTGCGGACAGCCTGACCACGGCGTCGAGGGTTTCATCGTAGCCCTGAAAGGGGAACCCTCGCTCGGCGCGCATCGAGCGGTCATACCCTGCCGCCCACCGGTCGAACAGCCTGACGCGCTGCGCGGAATCCGTCGCCGGCGTGGATCCGTTCACTGCGCCGAGAGGATCGTCTCGGCCGGTCGGGGCGGCGAGTCCCCCGTCAGGATCCAGACCCACACGACTCCACCACCCGCTCGATGGCCACCCGGGCCGCGGCCGTGCGGCCGAACTGCCGCACGGCCGGGCGCTTGCCGGATGCCGGTGCGCCGGTGAGGGGGTTGTAGCACTCCCAGTCGGGATCGAGGCGCAGGAGCCGTTCGCCGGCATCTCGGGCCTCGCGGGCATACCCGTGGCGGGCGAGCACCTCCACCGCGCAGGCAGCGTGATCCATCCATACCGATCCACGCCAGATCCCGTCGGGATCGAATTTCGGATCGGACCGGGCAACCGTCGGGAAGGGAACAGGCGTGTTGAAGTGCTCCGGATCCCGCATCAACCGAAGGACCGCCTCCGCATGGTCGGGCGTCGCAATGTCGCACCAGAGCGGAATCCACGTCGCCGCGGTCAGGGTTCTCACCGGGCGGTGATCCGGCCAGGTTACGTCGTAGAATGCACCCTCATGAAAGAGCAACTCGTTCACCAGGCGTTCGAAGGCGGGATCCGGCACCCCCAGCAGTCGCCGCTCCATGCACAAGTACGCGTTCAGGTCGACCGAGAGGATGTTCTGGAGGCCGCCCACCAGCGCCATGTTGTCGAAACGAGAGGCGTCGCCCCACCCGCTCTCGGCCTTGGCGGCCATGAGATCGCTGCCCCCATAGGCGAACAAACGCTCTCCCGGCGGGCGGCGATGCCGCTCCCACCATCGATGGAAGCGGACGAGCTGCGGTCTGAACTGCTCCAGCATACCCGGGTGCCGGGAACATGCCCATGCAGCCAGCGGCGGGGTACTGCAGCGCCGGTTGTTCCGCCCGGCATCCATCATGATCATCTCCGGCACCATGCCGTCCGGCTCCTGGTGGTCGAACACGGTGGCGATCTGCTCACCGGCCAGGTTCGTGGGCAAGGCGGCCGCGTGATGCCATGCGTCAAGGGGAAAGAAGCCGCGATGAGAAGGCGACCGGGCGACCCCGCCGTGATGGATATCCCCGAGAGGCTGCCGCCAGTTCCAGCGGAGGGTTCGTGGTAGAGTGCCCAGTTGAACCGCGGCATAGACAGGTCCCTCGACGAGGCTCTGGCGGTACCTTCCCGGCCCCGCGGCAACAAAGTCCAGCACCCCCGAGTCGGCGGCAAGCACCACCTCGCGGGGGGTGCGTATCTCCGTTGTCCGAGCGTCGAGGAATCGCAGGAGGATCTTGCCTCCGGGCACGACCGCTTCCAGGCGGTCG
>JALOPK010000129.1 GCA_025453925.1 Candidatus Eiseniibacteriota bacterium
ATCGTCCGTGCCTCTGGAAACACGCCCTCCCATCGTCGCAGTTCCTTCTTCCTGAACGCGATGTCTTTCATGCCCCACACGATCAGTGTCGGAGTGCCGCGCAACGTGGAGATCCCATCCCACAGTCGGCTCAGCCACGGAGTGGCTTCCAGTATCTGCCGCGGGAAGACGAGGCAGCCCGTGCGGTCTTCGGGGGCATGCAAGGGACGCAGGTAGTGTGCATGAACGGCAACGCTCAGCGTGTGTCTGTCTCCGAACGTCAGAGGCATGATCGTCTTTGCGAAGAAGTTGTGCCGTCGTATGAGACTCCGTCCGATCCGACCACCCACGAAGGAACTGAAGGCGACATAGTAGGGATCGCAATTGACCGGCCACGCCCACGTATTCATGAGAACGATGCGGGAGACGTTCGCGGGATGTGCCACCGCGTATGACAGGCCAATGGGGCCACCCCAGTCTTGCATGACCAGCGTGATGCGCTTCAATCCCAATCCCTCGATGAGTGCCGCCAGATTCGCCGCGTGATCTTCCGGCAGATAGGTCCACCCCTTCGGCTTGTCGGAAAGACCAAAGCCAAGGTGGTCAGCGGCGACACAGCGGTACTGCGGCCGAAGTCGCTTGATCAGATGGCGATATAGAAACGACCACGTGGGATTCCCGTGAACCATGACCACGGGTTGCCCGCTCCCTTCGTCCACGTAGTGGAGGCGGCCCGCCGGCACCGCGAAGTGATGCGATTCGAAGGGGAATTCCACTCGGTTGATCCAGTCAGGTTCATTCACGGCGTTCCCCTCTCCGGATGTGCCGTCACATGGTGGATGCGCTCATCAGCCGCGGATGCGTGCTGACCGCGGCCTTCCGAGCGGCTTGGATCGATCGCGGGCCCTTCGCGCCTCGTCGGCTGTCTCATCCTCCGAGACAGGCCGGCACGACGGTCCAACGCCAACAACATAGCAAGTGATCGAGCAGGATGCCTGACCCCCGAATCGTGGGTCCGGAGGCGTTCAGCGCCGGAGCGGGCGAAGCAGTCTCCCATGGCGCGTCAGTCGGGCAGGAGGAAGGTGGCGGCACACCCGGGGGAAGCTGAACTCAATACCTGCCGACGGGCGACTATTCTCACTATAGAATAGTGCGGTGCGACGCCGTGTGGCTCCTCTCCGATGAGTCGCCGTGCCAGAGGGCCGGTCCCTGAAGGGCTATCCCGGCAAGTCGCGTGGCGACGAGGGCGAGGGGGCCAGCGCCCCGTCGGGCGCGATGCCCGATCAGGACGGGCTTGTGCGTCCGCAGAGTTGGGAGGGTAGTACAGTCGCCACGCGCCGCGTCGACACAGCGGAACCACGCCCCTGCCGGCGGGACGCGTACGGGGCAGGAGGGCAGAATCACGCGATCCGGCGATACCGAGCGCGGCCCCACTGTGGAAGGCATTTCTGCCAACGGACTCTGGCCAAGCCAGCCGGCGCCTTGGGCGCGGTCAGGCGGCCCGCGCGAGGGGCAACACGTTGCCCTCCGAACTGCGATACGTGCCGGTCATTCACGCGCGCCGTAGGAGAGATTCGCTTCGAAGTCGTATTCCCCAAAGCGATTTGATCGCGCGATTTCAGTCTCGATGTCGTCAACAACCGAGATCAGGTACGTCCTGTTGGCCGTCGGATCTCCGACGCCCACGGGGCTGGACCACGTCGTCGTGATGGCCGGCAAAACTGCCATTCTGTGCTCAAAGCCGGGTGCATCCCCGGGCGTGAAGAATGGGTCGTTCGATGCGCCGTAGACCCAGTACTGTTCCGTGCCGATCACCGGATTCCAGCACAGGACCAGATCGTTCCCGACTATCTGACCAACGAGCGTGACGTTTCCCTGCGCAGCGCCCCGCGCGTACTTCAGATCACAGTTTGTCGCGTGGTAGTAGCTCATGTGCGGGAAGCCCATGCCGTCCAAAGCGAGAGACGAGTACCCCCCGACCTTGCCTTCTGAATCGACGGTCCTGATCTGCCAGGCCGATCCGTCCCAATAGGCATACTTCAGATCGTCATTCACCGCATCGTGGTAGCTGATGTGCGGGAAGCCCAAGGGGTCCAGAGCAAGGGATGTGCATCGGGTCGGGTGTGGAGTAGCTCCCGCTTCCGAGTCGACGTTCTGAATGCTCCACGCTGATCCGTTCCAGTAGGCGTACTTGAGCGCCCCGTTGCCATAGTAGCTGATGTGCGGATGATTGTCTCCGTCAAGTTCCATTGAAGGATACATCCCCACTTCGCCCTCAGAGTCAACGACGTGGATCTGCCAGCCGGCCCCCGACCGAGACGCGTGTATGAGGTTCTTGCTCACCATCTGGAAGTAGGCGATTTGGGGAGAATCGGTTTCGTCCAGCGCGATGGAGGTCCCTCGTGCCGCACCGCCGGATGCGCCAATCCCATCGACGGCTTCGACGTACCATCCTGTTTCGTCGCGATGTGCATACTTCAGAACGCGCGCGGGATACTCGTTCATGAGACTGACATGAGGGAACCCCCCGTCGTCAAGGGCGAGAGAGACGGATTCAGTTGCGGGGGATTCCGATGCCACTGTCTGAATGCGCCACACTGATCCGTCCCAGGAAGCGTGCTTGACGGACCCGGCGCCCACGTAGCCGATGTGCGCAAAGCCCATGTTGTCCAACATGAGCGCGGTCGACAGGCCCGCGTCACCCTCGACATCTACGGTCACTGCCTGCCATCCCGTGGCGTCCCTGGTGACATATTTGAGGTCACCGTCCTCTCGGTCGAAGTAGCTGATATGCGGCAAGCCGAGAACGTCCAATGCAAGAGAAGAATACTCCCCCACACTGCCCTCCTCGTCGATGATCTGAGCGTGCCATCCGGATTCGTCCCGACGGGCGTACTTGAGGAGATCCTTGGACCACACTTCGAGGTAGCTGACGTGCGCCTGCCCGGCGTCATCCAGCGCGAGGGAGGTTGCCCAACCGACACTCCCGGTAGACTCGACCGTCTCAATCTGCCACACCGATCCGTCCAGATAGGCGTACCTGACGTCGAAGTCAGGGTAGTAGACAAAGTAGCTGATGTGAGGAGACTCTGTGCCATCCAAGACGAGTGAACTACTCCCTCCGACATCACCTTCCGAATCCACCGTCTGCACCTGCCATCCGGAGTCGGTAGAGCAAGCGTACCGTAGGTTTCCATCGGAGTTGTAGCTGATGCGGGGAGCCCCCGTGCTTCCCAAGGCAATCGAAAGATGCAGGCTGTTCCACAGCGTGCTATCGACCGTCTCGAAGTGCCACCCTGTCCCATCCAAGTATGCGTAGGTGAGTTCGTCATTCTGGGGAGAGGGATTGTCGTACAAGTAGCCGATATGCGGGAACCCTGCAGCATCCAACTCAAGCGTCGAATACCGATCAATCCTATCATCCGAGTCGATGATCTGTATCTCCCACTCCGATCCGTTCCAGGAGGCGTACTTAATGTCAAGGCTCGTGTCGTCGCGATAGCTGATGTGCGGGAATCCATTGCCATCCAATGCCATGGAGGCATAGGTGCCTACGCTATCCTGGGCATCTACTGTCTGGATCTGCCATCCGTTCCCATCTTGACTTGCATACTTCAGATCGCCGTTGGTGAGATCGAAGTAGCTGATGTGCGGGAATCCCATGGAGTCCATGGCCATCGAAGTGAACATCCCCACACCAGGGGAGGTGTCGACCGTCTCGTGGTGCCAGAACGCCCCGTCGAACCAGGCGTAGTACAGGTGGTCATGACCATAGGCGATGTGTGGGAAACCGCTGGTGTCCAGGCAAAGGCAACGATCGGTCATTTTGCCGAATCGCTTGGGGCAGTCCGCGCACTCGATCATCCAGTCCTCGGGCTGAGTGCCCGCGACCGACACGGCGAGGCTGAGAGCAAGAAACGCCAATGCCAGTAGATCCCCGTGACGTACCAAGACCCTTGATGAAAACCGCGTTTCCATTGCGCCCCTCCTTGGTCGGATTAGAGGTCGGGATGGGAAGTAGAGGCCATCCGTCCGCACGACGCCACGCGGGGCGCTACTCTGGGCACGAAACGTTGCCCTGCTTGAGCCCTGGCGACGTCGGCCCCGGCATAGGACGAATCGATTCCCCAGGCTGTCCACGGGAAGCCCATCCACGGGGACGGGGAGATGCGAAGTCCGATCGTATCCATCACTGCCCCACGGTGAAGGTGTCTCTCGGAATGGAGCGATTGGAAGGAAGATCCCTCGTGGCACCTCGTCAAGCCGCCAGATTCAAGGCGACCCGGAGCGACGTTGCGGTGCTCGTGCCTGAGGTCACGAGTCTCTTCTGGCACGTCCACTTCATGCTCCGGATCCCAAGTCGCGGCCCGCAACAGGCCGCCGCGCCAACGCCCAAGGCTCCCCGCTCGAGCCTTCCGGTACGGTGGGCTCACCGTGCGGTGATCACCCGAGCTTCACGGCGATGAGGTAGCTCGCCGCGGATACGACCGCGGCAAGTATGGTGCCCCAGATCAGGTCGACGACGGTGATGAGGAGGGGCCAGTCTCTCAGGGTCGCCAAGTTGGTGAGATCGTACGTCCCGTAGGCCACCAGGCCCAGCAGCGCGCCCTGGACAACCGCCTTTCCCATCGATCCTTTCTCGATTGCGGGTATGACCGCGAGCACCACGATTCCGGCGATGAACAGAAGATAGAATGCCACCGCAGCGGCCCAGTTGACCTGGTCGGCCATGAGATGCCCGAGGTGTCGGCGATAGAGCCGTGGGGCCGCGACGCCGAGCCATACCAGGTCCACAGCGAAGAAGACCGGAAGCGTAAGCAGATAGAGCAGGACGCCGCGGCTCAGAGCCATGTGAAACCTCCTGGGTGCGCGTGACTGCGGGCTTCTCGGGGGCGCCGGAACACAATATGGGCGCGTGCCATCCGCATGCCAACCTACCTGGAGCGATGCTGGATCCTGAGTTGTTCTGTGATGGCGCCAGGCTGGTGAAGAAAGAGGCCAGGCGTCTCGCACGCGCAGAAGAAGCAAGGCCGCAGATGGGGCGGCCATGCGCAGGATCCGATGGCATTCATCAATGCCTCGAGGCGAAGGCCACTCTCTGAACGAGGGTACACCTCAAGGAAGCCCGCGTTCGTTGCCCCGTCAGGACGGATGTTGTGGTGCAACGCAGGCTCGAGGGCCGCCTCTGAGCAGGAGCGCGGGGGCGATACCGCGGAGCAGTGGAGTCTCACGCGGGGGCGAGGAGAAGTCGGAATCTACCGCCTCAACAGTCCCGTCCCCCCCCGTTGGGCGAACGGAGATCTGGTCGGTCGGCGCGATGTCATTGATGCAGCGCCGGCACCGGCGAAGGGTGGCGCACGTCCGCATGTCCGATGTCCATGGCGGCTACCCGTTGACGGAGAGAATACCCTCACCCTGCTCAAGGCCCAGGAGCAGGCGCTTTCGCCAGAGGCCACCGCCGTACCCACCCAGTTGGCCATCCTTGTCTACGACCCGGTGGCACGGAATCACGATGGCCAAACGGTTCATGCCGTTGGCCGCGCCCACCGCCCGGACCGCCTTGGGATGGCCGATGGCGACGGCGATATCCTCGTATGACCTGGTTTCCCCGTATGGGATGTGGAGGAGTTGCTCCCAGACCCTGGTCTGGAAGGGGGTGCCAGGGTACACCAGTGGCGTTGAGAACACCCGAAGGTCACCGGCGAAGTAGCGGCCAAGTTCGGCTCTCAGGCTGGCCAGGTGCTCGTTCTCACCGGGCACGACTGTTCGTGAGAAGAGCCTGCGAAGCGTCGTGAACTGCGCCTCCAGCATGCGACGGTCGGTGAACTCGAGGAGACAGACGCCGTTTTCCGTTGCTGCCGCTACCAGCGGTCCGATGGGGCTCTCGATCCATGATGCGACTGCGCAGCCGGCATCGCGGCTCGCTCCGGGAGGCTGGCCGAAGGTTCGGACGAATGCGTCGCGGAAGCCGCTGTGAGACTCGTAGCCATGGCCCAGAATCACGTCATCAAGGTCGTCACCGCGGCGAATCCGTTGGAGAGCTAACCCCATTCGGCGGCTGCGGCAGTAGGCGTGGAAGGTCATGCCGTAGTGTTTCATGAAGTACCGCCGGACCCGCGCCGGGTCGATGCCGAATCCCCGGACATCGGCGTCCGTGAGGCGCTCCTCCGGAGTCCGGTCAACGTGCTCCAGCAGACGCGCAAGCCACTCGGGCCGCTCGCCGTGGGTGAGCAGCGGTTCGCATCGCTTGCAGGGCCGGTAGCCTGAGAAGACCGCCTCGCGCGCCGTCGGGAAGTACTCCACGTTGTCCAGCTTGGGCTTCCGCGCAGGACAGGATGGACGGCAGAAGATCCCTGTTGTGCGGACTCCGACGAAGAAGACCCCATCATAGGCTGCATCTCGCTGGAGGAATGCCTGTTCCATCTCCCGTTGTGGCGGGTGTGTAGTCATCCCCTCTCCTTCCATGACGATCCTGGCGACTGTGTTCGCACCCACATGATAGCTGCATTCGGGCGTGGGCTCCACCGAGGAATGAACATGGATGTGCCGGACCGACCGCGGAACTGAACCTCGATGCGGCTGCAACGAGGGCACCGCCTGCTGCGACTCCTGAGACAGGAAGGCAGGGTCGAAGCCCTGCCCCTCCAGAGCAGACGAGACACAAGAGCGAGATGTTGGGGGAGATCGATCCGGCCAGTCTGTCCTCCGGTGGCGACACCCTCGTGCTACTCGCGGGAGTCGTGATGGATGGGCTGATCCCCTGCCGTATCTGCAGTTGCCTCCAGCACGCGGCGCAAGCCGAGTGAACCATCCGTTCGTGGTGCGCGCTCCAAGGGCGAGAGTAGGAGCGAACCCGGCCCTCACCCTGGAGGTGGATCATGCGACGGGCACCGACCCCATCAATCGACCGGATGGTGTCGGAGCAGGCGTTCAAGAAGGCCCTTCTCTTCGCCCTGCTGGTGCATCTCTTCGTCCTGCTGGCGATCCCGACATACGCTGTCAGAGTCTCGCTCCGCCCCTCTCCGATCATCACTGTCTGGCCAGATCATGACCTGATCGATTATCCTCTGCCGGAGAAGACGCCCCTCAGTCGACCATCCATTCCGGTGGAAGCGGACGATGAAGCGGGCATACCGGAGGACAGAACTATCGCTGCCACGGTGTTGGAGCGGAGCACACCTCCACCAGTGGACCCGCCCCCGGTGCTGGTGGCGAATCCAGCCAAGTTCGTCTACGTCTTCCACGAAGACGAGCCTGAGCTGTATCGTCATGCGCGGCCCGTCTACCCCGAGATCATGAGGACCGCGGGATTGCAGGATACGGTGGTCGTCTTGCTCTTCGTGGATGCCGGAGGCACCGTCACCGATCACGAGTTCACTCGCGGCGAGGAGCAGTTCCGGCATGCGGTTCGGGCCATCATCCCCACCATGCGGTTCCATCCGGCCACGGCCAACGGCCGGAAGGTCGGCGTGTGGATCAGCCAGTCATTCACGTTCCGGTTGAAAGATCGCTGAGGGACGGCTCGCTATCGGGGCATGTCGAACGGCACGTCGAAGGCCTTGCTGGGTTTGAGGAAGAGCAGCCCGTGCGAGTAGTCGAAGATCAGGTTGAATCTCCCGAGCGCGTTGTTGCCGATGATACCGTCTGCGTCTTCCTGCTTCGATCTGACCTTGGCGGGAACGAATGCTGCCGGCACTGCGTGGAGCTTGAACCCTCCAAAACTGAACAGGTGGATTCGGCCCCTCTTGCCGTCGACGTCACCGCTCAATCCGGTTCCGACATGGTAGACGTCCACGCTCTCCGGCATCGCAAACTTCATGGTAGCACGCACCAGAAGCTCCAACGCCTCGCCGGAGCCCGAGTCGATGTACAGGACGAGGTGTACGGGATCCTCGCCGGAGATGCTCACCTCTCCGTCAAGAAAGGGGATGCCATTCTTCAACGTAATCGGGACGGGCACCCAGGATGAATCGGCTACAAATGACTCCGGATCATGGAGCCTGATCTCCTTGGCATCATTGTCGATCTCGACGACAAATGACCCAAATAGCGAAGACCCCGTGACACCGTCGCTGCGAAAGCCCTGAGTGATCTCACTCTGTGAGATGACGACCAACTGGCTGTGGAGGGGCACGCTGCCAAACCGGAGCATCATCGAGTCGGCCATCAGAGCGCAGGTTGGTTCACCGCTCCCCGAGCCCCCGACCCGAACTGAATCCAGATCTTCACTCGGGAAGTGTCGCTGGGCCTCCTTGCGGAAAAGGTACACCCCGTCCCACGTCATGCCGGTATCGAGGAGGATGTCCAGGGTTTCGGCCTCACTCACCACCAGTGGGAGAACTGTTCGGTTCCTCTCAAGCCTGAACGGGATCTCTCCGACGAGCAGAGCCGGGGCGGAATCGGCGAACGCGACCCCGTGCGCGAATGTGCCGGACACTGCGAGAGCGCACGACACCAGGGCTGCGGCGGCCACGCCGGTGTTGAGGCCACGGCGGTGAATCGTCATGGTCGTTCCAACTCCTCTCTGCCAACACGGGGCCTCCACAGGATGTAGCAGTCGGGAGGTCTGGTGTCGGACGCTATGCACGTTCTGTCCCAAGGCGCCCATCCATT
>JALOPK010000130.1 GCA_025453925.1 Candidatus Eiseniibacteriota bacterium
ACGCCATGTGGCAGGCGATGGTCATCACCAGCAGGGGCTGCCCCTACAGCTGCACCTACTGCTACAACCATGTATACAAGAAACTGTACGAAGGTCTCGGGCGCGTCGTGAGACGTCGGAGCGTCGATCATGTCATGCAGGAGCTGCGGGCTGTCCGCGCGCATCGCTGCTACCGTTTCGTGCGGTTCCTCGACGATCTCTTCATCCTGGATCCGGCATGGGTCGAGGAGTTCGCCGTCGCCTACCGGCGCGACATCGGGCTCCCGTTCTCCTGCATGGTCCGCGCCAACCACGTTACACCAGGAATCGTGAAGAACCTCCGGGACGCGGGATGCTGGCGGGTGCAGATGGGGCTGGAGTCGGGTGACGACTATGTGCGGAACACGATCTTCAAGCGCAGCATGGCGGAGGAGGAAATCGTCGGCGCTGCCCGATTGCTGAGTGAGGCGGGAATCAAGGTCGTGACGGGGAATATCGTCGGGGCTCCGGGCAGCACCTTCGAGGCTGACCTGAAGACCCTTCGTCTCAACATGCGGATACGACCTGCCTATGCGGGTGTCGCACTCCTGCAGCCCTACCCGGGGACGGAAATCTACCAGTGCGCCCAGGACATGGGCATGTTGGACCCCGCGAGCCTCGATCTCACCCAGTCGACGGTGAGCCGCGTGTCGACCCTGCGGTACGGGAGCCGCAAGGAGAAGAGCCGCATAGAGAACCTGCAGAAGCTCTTCTTCATCCCCGTCGAATTCCCGCCGCTGCTTCCCGTGGCCATGCTGCTCATGCAGCTTCCGGCCAATCGGGTATTCCACTTCGTGTTTTCCCGATGGGTCAACTACGCCCAGTACTTCCGATGCATTCCACCGAAGGTCGGCTGGAGAAGCGTGCTCAAGCGATCCCTGCTGTACACTCGGCTTGCCGCTCTCCTTGCGAGAGCCCGCATTCCGGCGCGCGCCACCGCCGTAGCTCCCCCCACCGGCCAGGGAGGATAGGCCCCCATCCGGTGCAGGGCTTAACTCGCGCTGCCCGCCAGACACATGCGAGCGATGCGACATCCTCCCCGTGACGCCGGAGCGAAGGGCCGTACGAGGTCGCAGTGACGAGATCGCCATCCGTCCGGCAGCCCGTGGGAACGGATGGCCCTCTTCCCCGTGATGCCGCGGGGGCGGCACGATGAAACCGTGGCACCTGGTCCATCTGCAGCGAATGCTTCGGGACCAGTGGAAGAGCCCCGAGGAACTCGCCGACATCCAGAACGCCAAGCTGAGGCAATTGATACGCCACGCCCATGCTCGTGTTCCCGTCTACCGCAGGCTCTTCGACGAGGCGGGCATCCGCCCGTCCGACATCCAGACGGTGGATGATCTCCCCCGCATTCCGATCATGTCTCGGAGGACGTTGCACGAGAGCCCACTGGAGGACAGACTCGCCCGGGGTGTCGAGCCCGATCGATGCCGCCAGTCCGCCACCAGCGGCACCACCGGTATTCCGCTCAAGCTCCACGTAACTCCCCGTGACGCGACGTTGAAGAGCCTCACCTGGGCCAGGGCCTTTCTCTCCAGGGGGATGCGGCCATGGGACAGGATGGTGGCCTTCATCGGCCAGGAACACGTCAGAACCGCATCGTCGTGGTATGAACGAGTCGGGCTGTGGCGGCGCCGGGAGGTCTCCACCTGGGCAGGTCCGGAGGCGTGGGTTCATGAGATCCGCCAGTGGAGGCCCCGGGCGCTCGTCGGGTACGTGATGACCCTGAGGCTCCTCGCCGATCACCTGCTGAGAGCCGGCATCGACGACGTCACGCCTTCTCTGGTGTTCCACAGCTCGGCGGTGCTGGACGATGTTTCCCGGCGGTTTCTTGAGGGTACTCTGCGTACTCGCATTGTGGATATTTACGGTTCCGACGAAGCGGGCTGCATTGCCTGGGAGTGTGGCGCCTGCCGGGGGTATCATGTCTCGTCCGATGTCCTTGTCGTCGAGCTGCTCAGGAACGGGAACCGGGTGTCGCCGGGTGAGGAGGGCGAGGTGATCATCACGAACCTGCACGCCTACGCCATGCCCTTCATCCGTTATGCCCAGGGTGACGTGGCGCGCATGTCCACGGAACCCTCTGCGTGCGGCCGTGGACTGCCGCTCCTCGAACGGATAGAAGGACGCACCGACGACTTCCTCGTGCTCCGGGGGGGGAAGATGATCTCACCCCATCCGGTCTATCATTGCATCGATCACGTCCCCGGGATCGCGCGATGGAAGGCCGTCCAGCACGCCGTGGATCAGCTCACGGTGTACATCGAACTGGAGAGGCGTCACGAGCCTGCCGCCATCCACGGCGCCGTTCGCCGCAATCTGCAGGCCCTTCTCGGGCCAGAGGTGGCGCTCACCGTGGAAACCGTGGAGTGTCTTCCGGTCGACCCATCGGCGAAGTTCAGGGTCGTGACCTCCACGGTGGGGGCGGTGCTGACGTGAGTTCAAACGCGAAACGCCCAAGCCCCGGCGCCGCCGCACGGACTCTTGGGCTGCTCCGGCTCCCCGCGCAGTGGTTTCTCTACAACGTGCGCCCGCGTTTTCGCCGCCGGCCGCTGTACCCCAGGGCGATCTGCGTCTATGTGACGTACCGATGCAATGTACACTGCCGGATGTGCGGGATCTGGAAGATGAGTGCCAAGTACCGTGATTCGGAGTTATCCCTCGACCAGTTCGACCGGGTCTTCGCCGATCCGCTCTTCCGCTCCATCGAACTGTTCAACATCAACGGAGGGGAACCGAATCTGCGGGAGGATCTGGTCGATATCACTCGCGCGGCCCTGGCCAGACTCCCCCGGCTGCAGGCGGTCTCGCTGAACTCCAATGGCATCCCCGCTGCCCGAACCATCGCAAATGTGGATGCCATCGCCGCACTGTGCCGCGACCGGGGAGTTCGATTCTCCGTGTCGCTTTCGCTTCACGCCCTGGGAGAGGAGTTTGACCGGATCGCGGGAAGCCATGGAGCGTTCGCCCACGTGGACGAGTCCTTCCGGGGTCTCCGGGGCATGAGAGACGCCCGGGGGTTCTTTCTCTCCGCCAATTGTGTGATTACGGGTCTCAATGTCCGGTACCTTGATCGCGTTCTGGCCTGGGGGCAGGAGGAAACGATCCCGGTGAGCTTCGTGCTCGGTGAGGTGCGGGACAGGTTCAACAACGCCTCCATGGAGGATGACGTCACCCTCGGCCCCCACGAGAGGCCCCTTGCCGTCTCATTCCTCAGGCGCCTGTCTGAGTCACGGGGGGTGCACGTGCAACACGCCTTCAGGTACCGGGAGCTGGCAAACATGCTCGAACACGGCCGCGCGAGGCGCCTCGCCTGTCACTACCTCATGGGAGGGGTCATCCTCGGTTCGGACGGTCAGTTGTACTACTGCAAGCACAGTGGGCCCATCGGCAACAGCCTCGATCGGTCGGCGGAGGAGATCTACCTCGACGCCGACAATCTTCGTTACCGCAGCCGCGACATCCAGGGGCGGATCTGCCCCGTCTGCCTGCCCAATACCTACAACCGCATGGAAGTCGAGAAGGACTTGCTCATGGTGGGACGATTCCTGTGTCTGGGCCGCTGAACGCCGCCGCAGGCGGAGAGCCCGTTCCGCCAGTCCTGACCAGCCGGCGTGTTGCGGGTCTGAGCAATGAGGAACTCGTCTGGCTCTTCGCGCGGTTGTTCGTTGAGGAATTGTCGTTGAGGGAGACCGCCGGCGCCGGGACAGAGGCCCTGAGGTCATACTACGGGCATCTCCTCACCGACGGGGGGCTGTTTCCCCTGGGTGTCTTGGGCCAATCGCTCCGGCTCGCTCCGGCGCTGGCGCGCGCTCGAGCGCTCCAGAAAGGCGCCAGGGTGCTCGACACCGGCTGCGGGTACGGCAGCGAGAGCTTGCTGTTTGCCCTCACCGGTACAGCGACAGTCGGAGTCGAGCTGGTCGAAGAGCGAGTCGCGATTGCTCGCTCCAGAATCGGGTTCTACCAGTCGCGCTGCGGCTTCCCGCTGGCAGTGGACTTCCTGAATGCTAACATATTCCGCTACCTGGAACGGGCGGCACCTTTCGATCTGATCTTCACCATGGAGGCCATTTCCCACATCTACCCGGCTGATCGATTCCTGCGCCTTGCGCGGGAGAGGCTCACGCCGGGGGGATGCATCGTCATCACCGACCCCAACAGCGTGAATCCTCTGGCGTGGGCACGGAGCGTCCGGATACGCGGATCGCTCCGGCACCGCCCCCACCAGCGTTTCGCCGATCCGGAAACCGGACGGCCGGTGGACTACGGGCAAGAACAGGTGCTCTCGGTGAACCGGCTGTGCCGGCTCCTCGACGAGTGCGGTTTCTCGGTGGAGGAGGCGGTGGTGTCCGGGTTCCTGTGCACGTCGCTGCTCCCGAGGACCATCGCCCATGATCCAATCACGTACCGGCTTCTTCGAAGGATGCACGGGGTGATCTCTCGAATCCCCGCACTCCGCTCGCTGGGTTCCATCTACACGGTGGTCGGCAGGAAGCGGTGATGACGCGAGGCGGGAGTGATGTGCACAGGGGGAAGGGGCGTCGAACCGGCCGGGGGTGGCGGTGAGACTGCTGCTTCTCAACACGCACTCGGCCCTCAACTCCGGCGATCTGGCCATCACCCTGGCCGAGATGGAGATCCTGAGCAGCCTCAACCCGAGATCCATCACCATCACGAGCCGGACGCCGGCCCTTGATCGGCCCGCGCTTGCTCCCTGGAGTCCCCGGGTGCTGCCGCCCCTCATCCCTGCTCCCAGCGTGTTCGTGGGCCGCGCCGCCACGCTGACCGGCTGCGCGATGAACTTGTGCCAGATGGGCGACAAGTCGGCGCTGATCCGGGAGATGCGGCGCTGCGACCTGGTCATCAGCAGCGGGGGCGGGTATTTCTGGTCGAATAGGCGGGGCTTTCCGGGTCCGATGTTCCTGCAGAACTACCTCCACCTCTATCTGGTCAAGCTTCTGATGAAGCCGATGGTGCTCTTCCCCCAGTCGCTCGGGCCGGCCTTCAATGCCACCGCGCGGCGGATGCTGGGGAGTGTTCTGTCGAGCGGTGAGGTCACGAGGGTGTTCGTGAGGGAACGCTTGTCGCTGGCCTTTCTCCAAGGGCTGCTGCCCGAGCGCACCATGAAGGAGAAGGTAGAACTGTGCGGGGATGTGGCGTTCTGTCTCGAAACTCGTCCTGACGCGAGCTCGTTGCCGGCCGGGCCGGATCTACCCGCTCCGATCATCGCCGTGACGGTTCGGCGATGGGATTTTCCCGAAGTCCGGGAGACGGCGGAAAAGTCGAGGCTGCAGGACGCCTACCTCGACGCCCTTGCAACTGCCTGCGCGACGGTCGGCCGGCGGCACGGCGGCTCAGTGCTGGTCTTCCCCCAGTCCCGCGGTCCCGGGGAGTTCGAAGATGACCGGCCGGTCTCCCGCGGGTTCGCGCAGCGGCTGGCAGCCAAGGCGCCCGATCTGCCCGTGCAGTATGTGCCTCTTCCGGACACGGCCTCGCCGTTCGATATCATACGTCTTCTCACGCAGGCGCACCTGGTCGTGGCCACCCGGTTCCACTCGGCGATCCTTGGTTTTCTTGCCGGCGTGCCGGCGGTCTCGATCGCCTATCAGCCGAAGAGCCGGGGCATCATGGAGGAAATGGGGTTCGACGAGCTGACGATCGACATATCGGCGGTGGACGCGAACCGGCTGATCGAAATGATGTCTCGAGTCCTTGATGACCACGCCTCGATGGCGGCGGACATCAGGGATCGGGTCATGGGTCTGCGCCGGCAGATTCGCGAGACGACCCTCAGGGCCGTCAGACATGCGGTGACGTGAGATGAACGTCCTGCTCGTGAACAAGTTCTTCTATCAACGGGGTGGCTCGGAGCGGGTGATGTTTGATACCGCCGCCGGCCTTCAGCGCGCCGGTCACCGGGTTGGTTTCTTCTCCATGCACTCTCCCCGCAACCTGCCCAGCGCGTATGCACGACACTTCGTCTCTGAAGTCGACTTCTCTCTCCCCGGGGCCCGGCAGCGCCTGCGGGGCGCGGGGCGGATGCTGTATTCCTTCGAGGCGAAGCGGAAGCTGGCGGGGCTGTTGCGGCAGGAGCCGTTTGAGGTCGCGCACCTTCACAATGTCCATCACCAGATTTCCCCCTCCATCCTGCACACGCTCAGGCGGCACAAGATCCCCGTCGTCATGACCCTCCACGACTACAAGATGATATGCCCAGTCTACACTATGGTGCGCCGCGGGAAGGTATGTGAGTTGTGTCGGGGCGGCGCGTTCCACCATTGCCTCACGAACCGGTGTGCGAAGAACTCCCTCCCCGCCAGCCTTCTGAACGCTGTGGAGATGTACCTCCATCACACCATACTGCGCCTCTATCGCCTCGTCGATGTGTTCGTCAGCCCCAGTCTCTTTCTGAAGAACAAGCTTGCCGAGGCAGGATTCCCCGGGCGGGTAGTGCATCTCAGAAACCCCGTTGAACTGTCGGCGTATGCGCCGCCATCTCCGGCGGCTGCCCCCTCGATCCTCTACGCCGGGAGGCTTTCTCCCGAGAAGGGCCTGCATACCCTGCTGGATGCCGTAAAGGGCCTGCCCGCTGCATGCATCCTGGCCGGGGAGGGACCCCTGCGGATCGACCTGGAACGACAGGCCGCGAGTCGGGGCATCGACAATGTGTTGTTTCTGGGGCACGTGGACACCGGACGGGTCAAGGATCTCATGGCGTCCGCCAGGGCGGTGGTGGTTCCTTCCGAATGGTACGAGAACAATCCGCTGGCGGCGATCGAGGCATGCGCCGCGGGGAAGCCCGTGATCGGTTCCCGCATCGGCGGTATTCCGGAAGTGGTCGAGCACGGCGTCACCGGTCTGCTCTTCACCCCCGGCAGCGCCGAGGAGCTGCGCCAGGCCATCATCTTCCTGCTGGAGAATCCGGACGCCGCGCGCGATCTTGGCTGGGCGGCGCGCCTCTTCGCCGAGCGGAACCTTGGTCTGGACCGGTATCTGGAGCAACTCCTCATGCACTACCAGGAGGCAGTTGATGCCCATAGGACGGACTGAAGCCGCCGTCATTGTGACCTACCGCTGCATGAGCCGATGCGCCATGTGCCACACATGGGAGCATCCCACCCATCCCGACGAGGAGTTCGAGCCGAGCCTGCTTCAGCGGTTGCCGAACCTTGCGTTCTGCAACATCACCGGCGGCGAACCGTTCATGCGCGACGACATCGACGAGATCATCCGAATCGTGGCAGGGAAGGCGAAGAGGGTGGTGATCTCGACCAACGGGTATCTCGCTGACCGCATCATCGACGTTGCCAAGGCCAACCCGACGGTCGGCATCCGTATCAGCATTGAGGGCCTCCCCGCCGCCAACGACGAACTGCGGGGCATGAAAGACGGCTTCGATCATGGCCTTCGCACACTTCTTGCGCTGAAGAGGCTCGGCCTGCGGGACGTCGGCTTCGGTATCACGGTCTCCGACCGGAATGCCGGGGACATGCTCGAGCTCTTCGAGCTGGCGGATCTCATGCGGGTCGAGTTCGCCACCGCGATCGTGCACAACTCGTTCTACTTCCACACGGCGGACAATGCCATTGCCGATCCAGAGGCGGTGGCATCGCGCTTCAGTAGTCTCGTCGCTCGTCTCTTGCGTTCCCGGCGGGTCAAGAACTGGTTCCGGGCCTATTTCAACCAGGGTCTGATCGATCGAATCCACGGCCGACCGAGGCCCCTTCCGTGCACCGCCGGTTCGGATTTCTTCTTCCTTGATCCGCGGGCAGAAGTGTTGCCGTGCAACGGCATGGAGGCACGGACCGGTATGGGCAATCTCCGGGAGACACCGTTCGATGAGCTGTGGAGTTCCCCTCGTGCCGAGGCGGTTCGGGAGATGGTTGCGGGATGCGATCGCAACTGCTGGATGATCGGCAGCGCCGGCCCGGCCATGCGGCGTCATTTGGGCAGCGTTGCATGGTGGGTCACTCGTCATCGTGTGCGGGTGATGCTGGAACCGCGGAGATGAAGATCGCCTTCATTGGACAGAAGGGGATCCCCGTCACCTTCGGTGGGGTCGAGTACCACGTTGATGCTCTCGCCACGGGACTGGCGGCGCGAGGCGAGGATGTCTCGGTCTATGTACGCAGTTGGTACACGCCGAGGAAACTTCAGCGGGTGAATGGGGTGCGTCTCCTCCACCTGGCGACCATTCGGACGAAGCATCTCGATGCATCGGTGCACAGCCTCTTGTGTTCGCTCCACGTCCTCTTCGCGGGGGCCGACATCGTCCACTATCACGGCATCGGCCCGGCTGTGTTTTCCCTGATTCCCAGACTCTTCGGCACGAGGGTGGTGGTGACCGTCCACAGGCTCGACTGGCAGACGGAAAAATGGGGGAGGATTGCCCGCTGGTTCCTCAGGCTGGGCGAGTACCTTGCGGTGCGGATTCCCGACCGCACCATCGTGGTCTCGGAGGATCTCCAGCGCCATTTTCGAGAGTGTCACGGGAAGGAAACGGTCCATATCTCCCATGGCATAGAGCTTCCGCATTTGCGTGCCCCGGGCGTCATCCGAGAGAAACACGG